>CALBKL010000220.1 GCA_937895985.1 uncultured Solobacterium sp. | reverse complement strand
CGGCATTCACTTTCTTGTTATGCATGTTACCAAGTTTCTTGCTACCAACAAGAGCAGATGCAAATGATTACATTGTCGATGAATATGGTTTATTAACAAATGCAGAAATACAAGCACTCAATAACATCGCAAAAGACTACAGTGATAAATATAAGATTGGTTTCTATATCCGTATTATGAATTCTCACGGTTCTCAGACTATCGAGCAATATTCCGAAAGTATCTTCAATTCCGAAGGCCTTGGAATCGGGGATGAAAAAGAAGGCATCATGCTAACCCTAACAATGGAAGACCGTAAGTTTGATATTACAGTACACGGTAAAAAGGCGAATAAGATTTTCGATGCAAGAGCGAGAGAAAATATCGCAAGTGCCGTCATATATGATCACTTAAAATATAACGAATATGGAGAAGGCGCAAAAGTATTCCTTGATGAATGCTCAAGTACTATCGTTACACCTTATATCATCAAGGGTAGTATCACTGCAATCGTTCCACTCATTATTTCTATTGTCACAATCCTATTCTTTAGAAGTAAACATAAGACAAAAGGTATTTCACATGAAGCGTATGCATACATACCACAAGGCGGTCTAAAACTTCAAAGGGCACAAGATATGTATCTATATCGTTCTGAAACACGCACTTATAATCCTCCAGCTAAGAGTAGCGGTGGAAGTGGTGGTTTCCACTCTAGTAGTGGTGGTGGATTTGGTCATACAAGCGGACACTTCTAATACACCAAAGGCTTACCCATTCGGATAAGCCTTTTACTTTACCACTGCAATTGCAATGCCATCCCCCACATCAAGGTGAAACGTTGTTTCAAAACGAGAATCTGTTTTGAGATATTCACGGAACTTTAAAATCTTACGAGTCAATTGTACGGTAGAACGATTTTGTGAAAGTTCAGGACATTCTACAATGCCATGAAACTGCAAATTATCAAAGAAGAAAACCGTACCCCTTCTAGCGTTTTTTAAGAAGTGTTCCATATACTTGCGATACTGAGACTTCGCAGCATCTATAAAAATCAAATCATAGATCTTCTTTGTTTCAAATTGGTATGCGTCTTGTAAGTATGCATGTACTCTATCCTGTAAACCTGCATGCATGATATTATTCTTAGCTTGTTCATACATAACAGGATTAATTTCCACCGTATCGATGGTCATATCCCAACGCAAACTTGCCATCTGAATTGTTGAGTAACCTACCGCAGTACCAATCTCTAATATATCGCGTATCCCTTCATGACTACGTATATATTCCAACAAGAATTCCATCCCATCATCCAACATGATTGGGACATGTTCCTTTCGTGCTTTATCGTGTATTTCCTGTAATCTAACTTCATCCATATAGACAGTATAATATATTATTTGCGTGCGGTACATGTTAGAATGTAAGGATAAAGAAATGGAGGGAGGTTCTATGTTAACGCTTGAATTTGTACGTGCTTTTATTGGTGAGAAAATGTTTGCTAGAGGTATGCAGGAGTATACTGAAGCCAATGTCTTTAACATGGAAATTACCGAGAATGATGAACATTACAAGCTGATTACAGCTAATGTTCAAGGTGAAGAGTATTACAGTGTTCATGTTGTTAACATAGAGTTAAGCCCCCAAAACGAATGGATTACAAAGATGTCCTGTGATTGCGAGTATTTTGATTATCGCCATACCCCTTGTAAACATATCGCAGCAGTACTTATTGCCTATGTAAAACGCGATGAAATACAGCCTGAACCTTCCTTGCGAAAGAAACATACCGATAAATCATTTAAAGAGTTCTTATCGAGTTATCAAGCACACACAAGTAACTTTTTAGAAAGACCACTAAATATTATTTTAGAACCAGAAATTTCCCCAAAGTTCCGCAATGACATGCTTGAAGTAGGTTTTAAGATTGGTTTATTAAATGAACATCTCTATTCAATTCAAAATATTACGGAGTTTGTTGAGAATCTGGATGGTGAAAAGAGTAAGAAATATGGAAAATCTTTAGAGTTTACTCATACACTCCAAGCCTTTCACCCACGCTATCGCCCTCTTGTACAATATTTAGTTGATTATGTACACGATGAAACCTCCTATTCTCTTTACCAAAGTATTCCTGGATATCGTATGATGTATGCGGCTGATTTACCACGTCGTACAATAACGGTAAAATCCTATGCAATTGATATCTTCTGGGATACCATCCAAAATCTTCCATTCAACATCAAAGAGAGTTACGGTATCTTACAACCATATACTCTGGTAGATGGACAACCATCCATGAGTGCATCCGTGGAGAAAGTAGATGAAGGATATCAATTTAACACAAATGTTTTACCCTATATTACCGGCAAAAAACACAGCTACTTCTTCGATGAAAGTCGTCAGATAATTTACCGTGACGTAAGGACTTCCCAATCCTTCCGTAAATTAATCGACTATTTCTATAGTGTGAAATCAGAGAATATCTTTATTGGTGAAGATGATATCGCAACCTTTGCGAAAAATGTATTTCCAATCTTGCAGAAGAATTTAACTGTTCAAACAGAAGGATTTAATCCTACTCAGTATCTTCCAGAAGTCCCTAGCTTTGAGATATATTTAGATATGCCACAAGACAACCTGATTACAGGTGAGCTCTTCGCAATCTACTCCCGTGGAAAATACAATGTGTTCGTTCCTAATGAAAATACAGTGAATCGTGATTTATCCATCGAAAAGAATATGGACCATTTCTTTGCCCCTTGGTTTAGTGCCTACGATCCAACAAACTCTCGTATGGTGCTGACCGATGATGATGACAAGGTATATCGTTTTGTAAAATTCGGTATCCTAGAAATGCAGGCTAAAGCTGATGTGTTCATCTCAGAATCTCTCAAGAAGTTAAAGATTCACAGCTACCCCCGCGTATCTATTGGTG
>CALBKL010000219.1 GCA_937895985.1 uncultured Solobacterium sp. | reverse complement strand
ATGCTATGTCGGAACTACTAGTGTTTTTTTGGCGAAAAAGATTGAGGAATGGAACAGTGAAAAGCATCTTTGGCTATATGATTCTTTTGAGGGTCTTCCGGAGAAATCCGTTGAAGATATAAATTCATTGGGTGAGGATTTTAAAAAGGGTGAGCTTTGTGCAAGCAAAAAACAGCTTATTTCGAATTTAAGAAAAGCGAATGTTAAAAAAAAGCCAAAAATCACAAAAGGTTGGTTTAATCAGATTTCGCGAGAACAAATCCCTTCGAAAATTAGCTTTGCTTTTTTGGACGGAGATTATTATGATTCAATTTTAGACCCACTTAATTTAATATGGAATAATCTTGAGAGTGGGGCGGTTATTGTTGTTGATGATTATGGTAATCAGGCGTTACCCGGAGCATCAAAGGCCGTTGACGAGTGGTGTAAAAAATATAATATTCCAAAAGATATTGAAGCAACATTGGCTATTTTTAAAAAACCATAAAAAGTTTAAAAAACTATTGATTTTCGTCTTGAATTACATATAATTATTATTGTTTTGTTACTGTTAATAAATAGTTTAGTAAAACTAAACAAATGAGGAGGATTATGATAGATATCGGACATCGCATAAAGCAGCTACGAATCAAGAATGACCTGACGCTAGAAGAATTGGCCTCAAGAACAGAACTGACGAAGGGCTTCTTGTCACAGCTGGAGCGAAATTTAACATCTCCATCCATTCAGACACTAGCAGATATTGCGGAAGCTCTTGGGGTTGATATGTCACGCTTTTTTGCGGAAGAACATGAAGAGAAGATTGTCTTTACACCAGAGGATGTGTTCGTTGATGAACAGGATGGTGTAACAACTCATTGGATTGTTCCGAATGCACAGAAGAATGATATGGAACCCATCATCCTACAACTTCAACCTGGTACTTGTTCAAAACAAATTGAACCACACCAAGGGGAAGAATTTGGATATGTATTAAGTGGACGTATTTATCTCGTAAGAGAGGGATACAAAAAAGGCGCTGTCGTAAGACGAGGGGATACTTTCTATATCCGTGGGGACGTAGCGCACTATTTAGAAAATCGTAGTAAACAATCAGCAGAAGTGCTTTGGATTAGCACGCCACCGGAATTTTAGAGGGAGAATAGACATGGCAAAGAAATTGATTGAAGTAAAAAATGTTGTAAAGACTTTTGACAACCAAGTCGTACTAAAGGGGATTTCATTAGATATTTATGAAAATGAGTTCGTAACGTTACTTGGACCATCTGGTTGTGGTAAGACAACGCTCTTACGTATTATTGCTGGTTTTATTGAACCAACAGAAGGTCATGTCATCATGGATGGTGAGGATATCGCTCGCATTCCTGCATACAAGCGTGATGTAAACACAGTGTTCCAACATTATGCATTGTTCCCACACTTAGATGTTTATGACAATATTGCATTTGGTTTAAAGATTAAGAAGCAGCCAAAGGACATCATCGACCAGAAAGTACGTCGTATGATTTCTCTTGTTGGTTTAGAGGGATTTGAACATCGTGATGTCACAATGATGTCAGGTGGACAACAACAGCGTGTAGCGATTGCGCGTGCGCTTGTCAATGAACCAAAAGTTCTATTATTAGATGAATCTTTAAGTGCGTTAGATAAGAATCTTCGTAAGGAAATGCAACTTGAATTAAAGGAGATTCAGCGCGAGGTAGGTATCACATTTATCTTCGTTACACACGACCAAGAAGAAGCTCTAACAATGTCTGATAAGATTGTTATCTTAAAGGATGGTGATATTGAGCAGGTTGGTTCTCCTACAGAAGTTTATAACGAACCAACTAACCAGTACTGTGCAAGTTTCATTGGTGACTCTAATATCATCGATGGTGTGATGAAGAAGGATAACCTTGTTAACTTTGATGATGTAGATTACGAGTGTGTAGACTATGGCTTTGGTGAAAATGAAGCTGTTGATATTGTAATTCGTCCTGAAGATATCGACATCGTTGCTAGAAACCGTGGCTTATTAAATGGTGAAGTTAAGTCTGTATTATTCAAGGGTGTTCACTATGAAGTCATCGTAGAAACATCATCTGGTACATCTAAGACGGTTACCATGCATGTAACAGGAGAACATGACGTCATCAATAAGGAAGCGAAAGAACGTATTAGTGCGTCTTCCTTTACAATGGACCTTGAAGACGTAGATCAATTAACAGACTCTGAAGTTATCGCACGTGCAAATGCGCAAGCATGGACAGATGAGGGTGAGGATGTTTCCTTAACACATGTAGAATATGATGTGAAGAAAGAAATTGGTACATACTCATGTACATTCGCTACTGGTGCAGGTACAAAGATTACAGTTAAGATCAATGTAGTTAAGCCAACAGCAGTTGAAGATGTGGACAATGAGGAAGGTATTCAGGCATTTGATTTCTATCGTACGGTTGATGAAATCAAGGAATCTGTAGCGCTAGATACAGACTTGATTCGTTGGGCGGATGCGTATGCTTGGAATATTGAGGATGATTCTCGTGTTGAAATCTGGGATGTGAAGTATGACTTTGATGATGAAAACATCACAGAAGGTGATTACCAGATTACATTCTCTACACAGGGCCGTGAGTTAAAGATTGAAACTACAGATAAGATTGAAGCAGGTGAAAGAATTGGATTAGAGTGGAATCCTGAGGATATCCACGTTATGAGAAAGATGGGTTAATGTGCAATGAAGTCATTTAATAAATTAATCTATCCGTATTTTGTGTGGATGATGATTATGATTGTCATTCCGATGTTCATGATTGTCATGTATGCAATGACAGTAAAGGGTAATTCCGTTTTAACACTTCAATTTACATTTGAAAATTTTACACGTTTCTTCAATGATACGATTTTCCCAAGTGTATTATGGCGTAGTTTAAAGATGGCTTTCGTTACGACTGCAATTTGTATTCTTGTTGGTTATCCAACTGCATATATCATGGCGAAGCTAAAGAGCGGTTCACAAGCAATTATGGTATTACTTATTACACTACCTATGTGGATCAACATGCTTGTACGTACGTATGCATGGAAGGGTATTTTAGGCTGGTTTGGCTTTAGCAGTGAAGTTAGAGTATATATCGGTATGGTATATAACTTCTTGCCGTTTATGATTCTACAAATTTATACAGCTCTTTCTAAGATTGATACGAATTTATTGATTGCGGCTAGCGACTTAGGTGCGGATAATAAGCAGACATTCTTACGTGTCACATTACCACTTTCTTTAAGTGGTGTTGTAAGTGGTATTACTTTGGTATTCTTGCCAGCAGTATCTAGTTTCTTTATTCCTAAGCTACTTGGTGGTGGTCAGTATGTATTGATTGGTAATTTGATTGAAGATTACTTTATCAAGACTGGTGACTGGAACTTTGGTTCTGCTATCAGTTTAATTATGGCAATCATTATCTTAATTTCGATGTATGTTACAAAGAAACTAGATAAAGAGCCAGCAGAGGAGGCAGACTAATGGAAAAGAAAAATTCTATTTTCGGGAAGTTATATCTTGCCCTCATCTTGGCATTCTTCTATTTGCCAATTCTCTATGTAGTATTCTTTAGTTTCAACCGTTCTAAATCACTTACTCGCTTTACTGGTTTCTCATTACGTTGGTATGAGAACATGTTTAGTAACCGTTCTATCTTAGAGGCAATCTATTACACGGTTTTATGTGCAGTACTAGCGACATTAATTTCTACACTCATTGGAACAATCACAGCAATTGGTCTTTCCAAGTCTAAGCGTATTACACGTGAGTTATTCCAACAGGTAAATAACTTACCAATGCTAAACCCAGAAATCGTTACTGCGATTGGCTTAATGTTATTCTTTACATCATTGAGAGTTCAAACAGGTTTTACAACGATGTTGCTGGCGCATATTGCATTCTGTACACCTTATGTAATTCTATCTGTATTACCACGTTTACGTCGTATCGATAAGAACATGGCAGAGGCTGCGTTAGATTTAGGTTGTACTCCATGGCAAGCGATGTGGAAGGTTATCATCCCTCAGATTAAGGGTGGTATTATTGCGGGTGCACTTGTGGCATTCTCGATGTCCTTCGATGACTTCGTTATCTCCATGTTTACAACAGGACCGGGTGTTTCGAATATCTCTATCTATGTTTATGCAAACGTAAAACGTGTTAACCCAACAATTAATGCGTTAAGTGCAATTATTGTTTATGTCATCACAGTTGTACTCATTGTCGTAAACGTTGTACCTATGATCAATGAAAGAAGAAAGGCGAAGTTAAATGCGCAAATTACAGAATCTAACTAAATTAGCTTTATGCGCTGCACTAGTAGCTCCACTTGTTGGATGTAGTGGAGATGGTGAAGGTGCGGTTGAGCGAGTAGGCGATGCAAAAGAGATGTTTGGCTGTAACGTTATCAATGTATTCAACGCCGGTGAATATATCGGCGAAGGAGTAATATCCAACTTTGAAACAATGTATAACGCAAAAGTAAACTACGATATGTTCGAGTCTAATGAGATGATGTATACCAAGTTATTAGGTGGCTCATCCTACGATGTGCTTGTGCCTAGTGACTACATGATTGAACAGTTGTTAGCTGAAAAAATGTTACAACCACTAGATAAGAAGTCTTATGAAAATCTAGGTTTACTCAATCCATCTGTTGTAGAGTCTCAAAAGGAATTTGATCCAACGTTAGAATATTCAGTTCCATATTTCTGGGGTAACGTTGGTCTTGTATATAACAAGACAACAGTCGATGAAAAGGATATTGAAGAGCAGGGTTGGAATATTCTCAAGAATCCAAAGTACAAGGGAAGAATCTTCTTCTATGATTCCCAGCGTGATGGCTTTATGATTGCATTTAAGGCTCTTGGTTATTCGATGAATACAAATAATCCAAAGGAAATCCAAGAGGCATATGAATGGTTATCTGAGATGAATGCCACAATGGATCCAGCGTATGTTACGGATGAAGTGATTGATGGCATGACAAATGCTGAAAAGGATATTGCGGTCATGTATTCTGGCGATGCGACAAACGTTCTTACAGAAAACATGGATATGAGTTGGGTAGCACCAAAGCAGGGAACAAACGTATGGATTGATGCAATGGTTATTCCTAAGAATAGCAACTGTCCTGGACTTGCAAATAAGTTTATCGACTACATTATCAGTGAAAGTGTTCAGTCACAGAATGCTGAGTGGGTTGGATATACACC
>CALBKL010000218.1 GCA_937895985.1 uncultured Solobacterium sp. | reverse complement strand
AACAAGTACGATGCCAGAGGAGATTACGGCTGCGTATACGAAAAAATATAGACATGGAATATCGGTTTGGGAAAGTTATGGTGGCTACTCTCATAAAAAGAATTACATGTTGAATACAGTTGTATCAACGTTAGAAGTGAAGGAGATTGCACATTTAATTTTAAGTGTAGATCCACGTGCAATCATTAATGTTTATAGAACTGATGATTTTTATGGTGGTTTTTATCGTAAACCAATTGATTAGGAGGATGCTAAAATGTGGGGAATCATTGCGACATGGAGAATGGCTTTAGAAGGTGTAGAGGAAGCTGGTCAACTATTAAAAGAGGGTAAAAGCAGTGGAGAAGCAATTGAACATGCAATACGCTGTGTAGAAGATTTTCCATTTTTTAAATCCGTTGGATATGGTGGCTTGCCAAATGAGGAAATGATAGTTGAACTAGATGCTGGCTATATGGATGGAAACACAATGGCTGTTGGTGCTGTTGCGGGAATTAAAGATTTTGCAAATCCAATTTCCATTGCAAAGGAACTATCGAAAGATACTGTTAATTGTGTTCTTGTGGCTGAAGGTGCTGAAAAGTATGCTAGCAAGAAAGGTTTTGAAAGAAAGAACTTGTTAACAAACCGTGCGAAACAGTTATATCGTAAACGGGTTAAAGAAATTAAAGAACGAGAATTAAAACCATATGACGGCCACGATACGGTTGGTGAAGTGGTTTTAGATCATACCGGAAGAATCATTGCAGGTACTTCAACGAGTGGTTTATTTATGAAGAGAGCTGGACGTATCGGGGATTCTCCTATTGTCGGTGGTGGTTTCTATGCGGATTCTGAAGTGGGTGGTGCAACTGCAACGGGCCTTGGCGAAGATTTGATGAAGGGATGTATCTCTTATGAAATTGTTCGCAAGATGAAAGAAGGTCTGACACCACAAGAAGCTTGTCAAAAGACAGTCAATGAACTAGATGCAAAGTTAAAAAAGAGTCGTGGACTTGCGGGTGACTTAAGTGTTGTCGCAATGGATAAAAATGGTAACTATGGTTGTGCAACAAACATCCAGAATTTCTCTTTTGTGGTATATCGAGAAAATGAAGAGCCTACAGTATATCGTGCACAGAATGTTGATGGAAATACGATTATCTCGAAAGCTACACAAGAATGGATTGATGAATATATTCGTGAGAGGATGGCGCCGATACAAGAATGAAGACAGATATTTTTGAGGTATGTGCTGGAAGCGTACAAGATTGTATCAATGCTGAACTAGGTGGTGCTGATCGAGTAGAGTTAAATAGTGCATTATATCTAGGTGGGCTTACGCCAAGTTTAGCTATGTTAAAGCTAGTGAAAGAAAAGACTTCACTTAAGGTCATATGCATGAATCGTCCACGTGCAGCAGGTTTTTGTTATGACGATGTTGAAATCGAAACAATGTTCAAAGATGCTGAGATTTTATTAGAAAATGGTGCAGATGGAATTTCATTTGGATTCTTAAACCCAAATGCGACAGTTAATATTACACATACAAAGAAGATGGTTGAATTAATCCATCGTTATCGTAAGGAAGCAGTCTTCCATAGAGCATTTGATTGTGTATCGGATCCATATGTAGCGATTCAACAACTTATCGATTGTGGAGTGGACCGTATTTTAACAAGTGGATTACAACCAACTGCATTACAGGGTTGTGAACTATTAAAGAAATTACAGTCTGAATTTGGTGAGCAAGTTGAAATTCTTGCGGGTAGTGGTATTAATGTAGATAATATAGAAACTTTACGTGAAAGAACAGGAATTCATCAGTTCCATGGAAGCTGTAAAACTTGGGAAAAGGATCCTACGACAACAGTAGGCAATATAAGCTATGCATATCATGAAAAAGATGATTATGATTGTGTGAGTACCGAAATTGTTCGGCAAATAGTGCAGTTATTAAAAGGATAATATTGTGATAAAAACCCATTCCAATGTATGGGATGAGTTTTTATATGCATGCATGATTACAATGTATAGAAAACAATCATAAATTATTGGCTATTAGATTGTGTGACATTCAACTTTTTATAAGGGATTGAAATGGAAGTCGAGGTTTGCTATACTAAGTCGCGTAAATATTG
>CALBKL010000217.1 GCA_937895985.1 uncultured Solobacterium sp. | reverse complement strand
TTTAAAGTCCCTTTCCGATATGTTAAAGGGTAAGCAGGGACGTTTCCGTCAGAACTTATTAGGTAAGCGTGTTGACTTCTCTGGTCGTTCAGTTATCGCAATTGGACCATACCTCAAGATGTGGCAGTGCGGATTACCTAAGGAAATGGCAATTAACTTATACAAGCCATTTGTAATCAATGAATTAGTAAACTTACAGATTGCGTCTAACCCTAAGACAGCTGAGAAGTTGATTGGTCGTCAAGATCCACGTGTTTGGGATGTTGTGGAAAAGGTTATTGCGAACCACCCAGTATTCTTAAACCGTGCACCTACACTTCACCGTTTAGGTATTCAGGCATTCTTCCCACGCTTGGTTGAAGGCCGTGCAATCCGTGTGCATCCGTTAGTATGTCCTGCGTTCAATGCGGACTTCGACGGTGACCAGATGGCTGTCCATCTTCCATTAAGTGAGATGGCAAGAGCTGAAACTGAAGTCTTGATGTTAGGTTCTAACAATATCTTAGGTCCTAAGGATGGTAAGCCTATCGTTACACCTGGACAGGACTTAGTATTAGGTAACTTCTACTTGAACATGGAAGAAACAGCGGAAGAGTTCAAGAAGAAGGCAGATGCTCTAGAAAAGCTTGGTGAAAAGACTGAAGCAGCAAGATGGAGAAGATACAGCGAAAATGAAGGACACGTATTCAAGGATGTCAACGAAGTAATGATGGCATACCAGACAGGTGTTGTTCACTTACATAATCGTATCGCTCTTCCTGCAAGAGCAGTTAACAAGACTGGCTTTACAGAAGAACAAAATAACAAGTACTTATTAACAACAGTTGGTAAGATTATCTTTAACGGTGTATTCCCTGCAGATTTCCCATATCTCAATGAGGTGACTCCAGAAAATCTAAAGGCAACACCAGATTCAGAGTTTGTTCCACTAGGTACAGATATCAAGAAGGAATTTGCTAACCGTAAGGTAGCATCTGAATTCAAGAAGAAGGACTTAGGAAACTTGATTGCGGCTGTCTTTGACCACTATAAGACAAATGGCACATCAGACATCTTGGATAGCTTGAAGGATATGGGATACCTCTATTCAACATTAGCGGGTATGACTGTAGCCCTCAGCGATATCTCTGTCGCACCTAATAAGGAAGCGTTAGTAGCTGAAGGTCGTAAGAAGGCTGAACAGTTCAACATGTTACGTGACAGAGGTCTATTAACACCTCAGGAATGGGAAGCTAAGTTCTCCTCACTATGGAATGATGTTAAGAACGATGTTGGTAACAACTTGATGGAATCCATGGCACGTATGAACCCAATCAACATGATGGCGGTATCTGGTGCCCGTGGTAATAAGAACCACTTTACACAGTTAGCTGGTATGCGTGGATTGATGGCTCGTCCTACACAGTCTAAGTCCCGTAAGGAATACCAACCATCTATTATCGAAGTCCCAATTTACTCATGTTTCCGTGAAGGTATGAGCGTATCAGAGTTCTTTATCTCCACGCACGGTGTACGTAAGGGATTAACAGATACAGCCTTGAAGACTGCTGAATCTGGATACTTAACACGTCGTCTTGTCGATGTTGCTCAGGAAGTTATCATCGGAGAAGAAGACTGTGGAACAGAACGTGGATATCTTGTTAAGAATATTTACGAAGATAAGATTCTACGTCCAGATGAAAAGCCAGTATTAATTGAAGGTTTATTTGATCGTATCGTTGGCCGTTATACACAAAAGCCAATCCTAAATCCTAAGACAGGCGAAGTGATTGTTGAAGGCGATACATTAGTAGATGAAGACTTAGCACACAAGGTTGTTGCGGCTGGTGTTGAAGAAGTTTACATCCGTAACGTATTCACATGCGAATCTACAAATGGTATCTGCCGTAAGTGCTATGGCCGTAACATGGCAACAGGTAACCTCGTCGAAGAAGGTGAAGCTATCGGTATCATGGCCGCTCAGGCGATTGGTGAACCTGGTACACAGCTAACAATGCGTAACTTCCACACTGGTGGTGTTGCGACACAGAACGGTGATATTACACAGGGTCTTCCTCGTGTAGAAGAATTGTTCGAAGCACGTGCACCTAAGGGATTAGCTGTCATCTCTAAGATTGATGGTGAGATCACGGATGTTCACGACAATGAAAACAAGACAGGTACAGTTATTGTTGTATCGAATGAAAACGAATCTATCGAACACAAGTGTGACTTGACACAGGTGAAACGTCAGAACTTAAATATCGGTGATCATGTATCTGCTGGTGATAAGCTAACTGAAGGTCCAATCGCTCCTAAGGAACTATTGGAAGTAGCTGGTGTAAGAGCTGTACAGGAATATATCTTGAAGGAAGTTAAGAAGGTTTACTCTTCTCAATCCATCGATATTTCTGATAAGCACTTGGAAGTAATGATCAAGCAGATGTTAAAGAAAGTCATCGTTATCGAAGGCAATGATTCTGGCTTAAGTGCTGGACAGACATTGTCACTCGCTCACATGAATGCAATTAATGAAGATTTATTGTTTGATGGAAAGAAACCAGCGAAGTTTGGTCCATTGCTCTTAGGTATCTCCAAGTCAGCTGTTGAAACAGATTCATTCTTATCTGCTGCATCCTTCCAGGAAACAACAAGAGTTCTTACAGAAGCTGCAGTTAGAGGTAAGGTTGATAAACTTGAAGGTCTTAAGGAAAATGTTATCATCGGTAAACTTATTCCAGCCGGAACAGGTAGAAACTTTGACCGTGAAACATCACGTCGTATTGAAGAACGTGCAATGGAACTCAAGGAAATTCGTGAAGAAAAGGCTAGAGAACTCGCAGAAGCAACTGCAAATAGATTGCCTGATGAGATTCTCGGAAGCAACGCAGATGTGCATGTAAGTAGTGCAGAATCTGCTCTAGCTTTAGCTGAACGTATGAAGTCAGAACATAACTTTGATTTCTAATGAATGCATGAAATAAAGCAGTCTGGAAAACAGGCTGCTTTTTTCTATGCAGACATGGAAAAAATCTTGAAAAAAATGATAAAAAACATTGACATGATGTCGGATACTTGGTATATTAATACAGCACTCTTCGAAAGAAGAGGTGCAGAGATCTTTGAAAACTGAACAGGAATAAGACACATAAACAACGTCAAGCAAAACATATACGAAGCAAGAGACTTCGTAAAATAAAAGAGTCAATCAAATGAAGAGTTTGATCCTGGCTCAGGATGAACGCTGGCGGCGTGCCTAATACATGCAAGT
>CALBKL010000216.1 GCA_937895985.1 uncultured Solobacterium sp. | reverse complement strand
CTGTTAGAGCGGTATCAATTGATGGAACAAATTATTTAAGTGATGACTATATTAAGAAAATTGCTGGTGTGAATAACTCTTCAAAATTATATTTTACAGTACCTGTATTGGTGGAAAGAAAACTAGAAGTTAATCCATTAATTGAGGATGCAAAAGTCAGTCTAAACAGTGGTAATACGATAACAATTACTGTAAAAGAAAAGAAGTTAGTTGGCTATCAATCTGAGGGATCTGAACTGATTTGGTTTGGCAATGGTGAGCAAACGACTATTGATGATAGCAATCGACAAGTAGTCGCATCGCTTCCAAAACTAATTGGTTTTAGTGATACAGATTTATTAAAAAAAGTATCGGTCGCATTAAATGAAATTGATGATTCTATTTTGCAACAGATTTCTACAATCTCTGTATATCCATTACGCTACGATGCACATGCATTACTGGTGCACATGCGCATTGGTAGTTACTTTGTAGCATCGTATAACAATCTGAAGATTTTAAATGATTACTTTACAATCTACAGTCAAGCTACAGATAAAACAAAGTGTTTGTGGGGGACTAGCAAAGATCAAGTAGCCTATACAGCTGCTTGTCCATGGGAACAGAAGTCATCAGATACAGCAACAGCAGTTACAAATGTTTCATATTGGTATGATGCAGAAGGCAATGTTCGTACTGATGCAAGTGGTTTACCAATTGAGAAGCACTTCTATACAGATGCACAAGGTAATATAGCTGTTGATACAAATGGTAATCCAATTGCAATTCCAATCGATGATAAAGGTGTTGAAGTTATTGATGACAAGTTCCAAGAAAATTACACAGCAGGATATTATTCGACTGGTGTTTTGAATACACCAACACCTGCGCAGTAACATGAAAATCCTGTGAAATAAACGATATACAGGTAACATATTTTGTATAATAATAACCATTTTGATATAATACATAACGTTAGTAAGGAGTAAACTTATGGCAGTTGAAAAGAAAACAAACTATGGTAGTATCTCCGTTTCAGAAGAAGCAGTGGCTTCATTAGCTGGTGGAGTAATTACAGAATCTTATGGTGTTGTTGGTATGGCCAGCAAACAAATTTTAAAAGATGGCTGGGCTGAACTATTAAAGAAAGAAAACTATACAAAGGGTGTAGTTGTTCGTAATGGTAAAGCTGGTTTAGAAATTGATTTATATATCGTTGTAAGTTTCGGTGTTAAGATTTCCGAAGTCGTAACCGAAGCACAAAAGAAAGTTAAGTATATGCTTGAAAAGTCACTCTCCCAGGAAGTTGCCCAGGTGAATGTCTTTGTTCAGGGCGTTCGCGTCGTAGCATAAGGATATGGGGTTATTGTAATGGAAAAGATTAATGGTTTAATTTTAAAAAATTTACTGGAAAGTGGAGCACACAATTTAAGCAATCAACGTAAAGCAGTTGATGCCATGAATGTATTCCCAGTACCAGATGGAGATACAGGTACAAATATGTCTTTGACTATTTTGAATGGTATCTCAGAAGTTACAAAGAGTGGATCAGAGTCACTTTCAACAGTTGCTAAGATCTTCAGTCGTGGTTTATTAATGGGTGCACGTGGTAATTCAGGTGTTATCTTATCTCAGATTTTCCGTGGCTTTGCGCAATACGCAAAGGATAAAGAAGAATTAACAGTGAAAGAATTCTCTGAAGCGTTAATCAACGGTTCTAAGATGGCTTACAAGGCTGTTATGCGTCCTACAGAAGGTACAATCCTAACAGTTGTTAGAGAAAGTGCTGAGTATGGTGAAATCTATATTAATAACCATCCTGAATCTTCTATTGAAGAATTTGTAAATTATATTGTGGATGAAGCAAACGCATCTCTACAACGTACACCTGAATTATTAGATGTACTGAAGGAAGCGCATTGCGTAGACTCAGGTGCAATGGGTTATGTAACAATTCTTGAAGGTTTCAAGTCTTACTTGCAAGGCAAGCCAATTACAGAGAACCTAGCAGGTGATACTGCAGATACAGAAGTACATGAAAAGGCTTCTGGGTATCGTGTAGAATATATTATTTCTCTCAGTGATAATGGTAAGAAGACTTTCAAGGAAGAAAGAGTTCGTAAGCAATTAGAACAGATTGCGAATGATATTCAATTAGCTGTAAAAGAAGATGCATTCACATTAAGTGTTCATTCTATGACACCTGGTGAAGTGTTAATGCTTGGTCAGAAGTATGGTAAGTTTGGTAAGGTTCAGGTTGAAGATATTCAATCAGACTTACAACCTTCCTTAATGGAAGCTGAAGAAGCAGCAATTGAAAATGCGGCGTATGGTATTATTGCAGTAGCTGCAGGTGAAGGCTTGAAGAAGTTATTTACAGATTACCGTGTAAATTATGTTGTAAGTGGTGGTCAAACAATGAACCCATCTACAGAAGATTTCGTTACTGCAATCTCTAAGGTTCATGCGGATACAATCTATATCTTGCCAAATAACTCAAATATTATCATGGCTGCAAAACAAGCTGCTGAAGTTACAGAAGATAAGAAGATTATCGTTA
>CALBKL010000215.1 GCA_937895985.1 uncultured Solobacterium sp. | reverse complement strand
TTGAATCTCTTCTGCTTTAAAACGACGCATATACTTCCTCTTTTCTACTTTTATCTCTATACCTTATAATTATAGCGCGAAATATGGAGGGTATCAGATGATTCGATTCAATAGTGACTATACCGAGGGTTGTATTCCTGAAATTTTAACAGCCTTAATTACTACAAATGACGAACAAACGATCGGCTATGGCAAAGATAGCCATTGCCAAAATGCCATAAAACTCATCAAACAAACAATCAAACGTGAAGATGCAGACGTCCATTTCATGGTTGGTGGCACCCAAACCAATATCGCCGTGATTACAGCCATCTTAAAACACCATCAAGGCGCAATCTGTGCAGAAAGTGGGCATATTAACGCACATGAAACAGGTGCACTTGAATCTGTAGGACATAAATGTCTAACATTACCCACATCCAACGGCAAAATCACAGCCAAACAAGTTGACACACTGATTATTAACCACTACAACGATGCTAGTGCAGAACACACTGTACAACCAGGTATCGTATATATTTCCTTTCCTACTGAAAGTGGCACCCTATACACTAAACAAGAACTCAAAGATTTATACAATATTTGCCAAAAGCACAACATCCCACTATTCATCGATGGCGCAAGATTAGGTTATGGCCTTATGGCTAAGAAGAATGATGTAACATTTGAAGATATTGCAAATCTATGCGATGTATTCTACATCGGTGGCACTAAGGTAGGTGCTCTATTTGGCGAATGTATCGTTATCTTAAATGATTTGTACAAAAAGGATTTCCGCTACTCCATTAAACAACACGGAGGAATGCTAGCCAAAGGTAGGATGCTCGGTATCCAATTCGAAGAACTCTTCAAAGATAACCGTTATCTAGTAATCTCAAAACACGCTATCGATATGGCAGATTTACTTGCAGAAGGATTCCTATCAAAGGGATATACTTTCTACTTCCCTGCCGAAACCAACCAATTATTCCCAATTTTCGAAAACACAAAGCTAGAAGAACTTTCCAAAGAATTTACCTTTACCCCTTGGGTAAAAATTGATGAAACACATACTGCTGTACGCTTTGTGACATCCTT
>CALBKL010000214.1 GCA_937895985.1 uncultured Solobacterium sp. | reverse complement strand
CATATGTACCTAATGTAGCGCTCGGTGGATATGATAAGTTAACGCATGCGGGTGTTATGGGTGTACAGAATGCAGTAGATACAATTAATAACTACTATGGTACAAACGCAGAAGATTATCTCATTGTAAACTTCTCAACATTCTTGAATATTATTGATAAGTTGGGTGGTGTTACAGTTTACAATCCTTATGAATTCACAGGCTATTGGACAGGTAATTACTTCCCTGCTGGGGAAATTACATTAGACTCTACAATGGCACTCGAATATGTGCGTGAGAGATATAACTTACCAGATGGTGATTTAGGACGAAATGCACATCAACAGATTGTATTAAAAGCAATCATTGAAAAACTAACAAGTCCAGCAATGATTCCAAACTTTGCAGGAATCTTGGATTCACTTGCAGGTTCCTTCTTAACAAATGTGGATGTATCTAAGATTAATCAGTTAGCTGCACAGACACTTGATGAAGGTATTAAGTGGGAAATTATCACAGCTCATGTTGGTGGTGTGGATGGTATGGAATATACAGCCTCTGCACCAAATGAACAACTATCTGTTGTTTATCCAGACCAAGCAGAGAAGAATGCATATCAGTATCAATATAATCTCATGATGAATGGACAACCAATTCCAACTGAGAATACCCCAGCCAATACTGAATCGACTACGGATTCCAAAACGACTGGCACTACGACTGGAACAGTTACAATTAAGGTAGATGCGTTAAATATTAGAAGTACACCAAGTGTTAATGGTGCAGTTGTAGGTACTGCCGCAAGTGGACAAAAGTTCTACGTAAAAGAAACAAAACAAGCAGATGGATATACTTGGTACTGCATTCAAGACAACCAATGGGTTGCGGACCAAAATGGTACATTATTAACATTTACAAGCAATTAATCGGAGGATTATATGAGTACTAGGATTTTAATTACAGGTGCTGGCTCCTACATCGGCGAAAAGGCAAAGGCCTATTTAACTGAAAAGTATGGATATCAGATTGATACAATTCCAACTCAGAATTATGAGCCAAAAAAAGAAGACTTTATAGGTTATGATGTTGTATATAATG
>CALBKL010000213.1 GCA_937895985.1 uncultured Solobacterium sp. | reverse complement strand
GTAGATTATCCAACGCATCTGCCCTGCTTGGAACAATTCTATCCATCAAGCCATTGATCTATATTCCAGATAGCGGTAAACTTGTTTCCTTTAAACAAGTACGCGGCAGAAAGAAAGCACTACATTCATTAATTGATTCATGTGCAGATGACATCGCAGATTATACAAAAGATGAAGAAATCTCAATCATCCACGCAGATGCATACGAAGATGCAGTCGCATTCCGTGATGACTTTATCAAAACCTATCCACAGTTCAAGGATACAGAGATTTCCATCATGCAGTTAGGACCAGTCATTGGAAGCCATGTAGGTCCAGACTTCATGGCTATCACATACCACGGCAAACACAGACTAAATATCGAAAAATAAAAAAACTCGGTTAATCCGAGTTTTACTTTATCTCTCTTCATCTTTTGAATGTAACGCTTCTCTAAGCAAATTGAATTCGACTTGTTCCTCGGGAGTTAATATAACTCCTTTTTTTACTACTACATCGTTATAAATAAATTCAATTTTACCAGAGAGTGATTTACCAATATTTGGAATCATGGCTGTCCCTCCTATCCACTTTTATATTATAAGAGATTTGATTGTATTACATCCCAAAATGTGTAAACTTCACTAAAGAATACGTAATTTTATAATGGTAGTAGCAGAACTCAGTATACTATGAAATTTTTGAATATGTTTTAGCATAGCAAAAATTTCGATGGTAGCAGAACTATCTCTAATCTTATCTGCCCACTTCCTAGGTTGTAGCCTAGCAAAAATTTCGATGGTAGCAGAACTGTTTTTATTCCATCTTTTGCCATTTCAAAGTTGTAGCCTAGCAAAAATTTCGATGGTAGCAGAACTAAATTTGGCACTATAAAATCAGTCGGGGTCGGGGCGACCCTGTAAAATAACTTGGGGTCAAATTTTGACCTCTTTTTTTACAACTCGGGGATACCCTATAAAATCTCACGGGGTACGCTGTTCATAATAAAAACTCCTATGCTAAAATTCAGTCTTGCAAGTGATTGAAATTAAACATAGGAGGCGCCATATGGCTATAAATGATTTTATCATATCCACACTCAATGTTAGTGACGATATGATTTTTTCGGTTGATACACATAAATCATCTGATAAATTACACATCTTAATAAAACTGAATGATACTCACCCTACCTGTCCCTGCTGTGGAGGTCATACAAAAATAAAGGATTATTCTTCATACAGCTATAACCACCTTGACGTTGCAGGGATTCCATCCATCATTGATTGGACAAGAAGACGCTATGTCTGTAAAGAATGTGGGAAGTCCTTCTCTGAGCCAAGTCCATTTGGCCCAGAGAACTTCCATCAGTCATACGCAGTACTCAATGCGATTGCCTTGGATCTACACAACGTTCGTATGACATACAAGGATATTGCGTATAAATACCACGTATCCGACACAATCGTAAGAATGTATGCCGATAGTTTCATCCGTGCACCTAGATTAACACTTCCTGAGAACCTTGGTATCGATGAGATATCTTCTTCTATGGCGAAATATGGTGGTTCATACTTGTGTGTATTCGTAGATAACAATAACAGGACATTAAACGAGATACTTCCAAACCGTTCGAAAGTAACGCTGTCGAAACACTTTGAAATGATTCCACAATCGGAGAGAGACAAGGTAAAGTATGTGACGATTGATATGTGGGAACCTTATAGAGATGTGTGTAAAAAGTACCTAAGACATTGCGAAATAGCAGTAGACCCTTTCCATGTTATCAAACACCTTACAGAGTGCTTTACACGCATACGTGTAGGAATCATGAAACAGTGTGTCTATGATAGTCCCAGTTACTATTTGTTGAAGACCTGGCATAAGTTATTAGAAACTGATTCATTCGACCTCGATAACGAGCCAAGATACAACTCAAAATTTCGTCAGAAGATGAATTACAGGGACCTTTACAACATGTTGTTGGAGATAAGTCCTGATTTAAAGCTTGCGTATGAATTAAAGGAACTATATCGAGACTTCAATAAACACTGCTCATTTGAAGAAGCTAGTATGAAACTTGATTATCTGATTGAGCTATTTGAACACTCTAAGTTAGACTGCTATAAGGAATTTATATCTCTACTGAAGCACTGGAAACCAGAAATTATCAATAGCTTTAGAAGGCCTTATGATGATAGACGACAATCCAATGCATTAGCTGAAAACATCAATCAGAAACTTCGATTACTGATTGAGGTATCCAATGGATATACAAACCTAGAACGTTTTCGTGCACGTGCACTATACTGCCTTAACGACAAACTATTCTATTGCTTGACAACATGTCTGTATTCCAGAAAACGAGAACACAAAAAGCGTGGTACATATACCAAACAAATTGTCGATACATTAAACAAATAAAATCAAACTATACTTCAATCTTTTCTAAAAAAGGATACCTTAGTCACCAGCCATGATGACATAGATATCCTTATTTTGTATATGATTAACCCACAACTGATTTCGTTGCGCATTTTAGTCAAACCCACGACTGATTTCGCTTAAGCTTTAAAATATCATACCCCATATCACAGCGATGATAACTGCCGGTAACACATTAGCTACTCGTATCTTTCTCTCAAACACCATATTCACTCCAACACAGAATATCAAGATAGATCCAACACACGAAAGATTATCTAATGCAACAGCTGGTACAACTGTATTTAACATCATCGCAAGCAAGGTAATACTACCTTGAAAGATTGCAACTGGAATTGCCGAGAACATACAACCTTTACCAAGTGAAGCACTCATCACACTCACTAAGATAAAGTCAATTACACCCTTAGCTGCCAGTACTGTGATATCCCCACTAACACCATCTTTGATTGCGCCAATGACAGACATCGCACCAATACAGACAACACAACTTGTATTCACAAAGGCAACAACAAACTTTGTATCATTACCATTATTACTTTTCTTTTTCACATAATCTGCGAACTGATTCATTTTTCCATCTAAATCAAAATACTCACCTACAATAGCACCAATTGCCAAACAACAGATAACCATCATGATATTACGTGGAATTAACCTACCATTTTCAATCATTAACATCTGTTCCATCGCACCCGCAATCCCAACAAAGATAACTGCTATTCCTGTTATTAAAAACAGTGTTTCTTGCATCTTCTCTTTCATTTTAGAGCTAAAAGTGCAGCCAAATGTACCCGCTAGAATAATTAAAATGATATTGATGATTGTCCCGAGTCCTCGCATAGTTTCCCTCTTTGATAAAACTCACCAGTACTATTCTAGGCTCATAATTATACAGTGTAAATATGAAAAGTGTTTATTTTTTACAGAATTAATTATAGATTGATGTCTTCTAGCATCTTTTCACAATATGCTTTCATACCATCTTTCAAAATATAATGGCCTAGCCCAGTTTCATCGACATCTTCCATCGGTTCCATCTCATAGCCACTTGTGACTGTCTTAACACCTGCTGGAGTAACAGCTTCTGCATAGGCTACTGAAACATGATAACCTTTTTCTTCCTGTTCAATTAGCCAAGTTGCGAATGCTCTTCCAATTTCTTTCATGCAACCACTACCCTGGTATTCTTCTTTAATATTAGCAGTATAGATATATGAGATGTTGTTACCCTTCTTCATACCTATAT
>CALBKL010000212.1 GCA_937895985.1 uncultured Solobacterium sp. | reverse complement strand
CTCTAAATTATTCTCAATATCATTTGTCAAGAATTCAAAAGAAGCATTCACATCTTTCATATTTACATTTAATGACACCAAATCATTAAATGCCTCAAAACAGATAACAATAATCATAATATCAAACAGGAACATTGACATATCTATACTATTATTCGCAAGTAAGATTGCTAATACCAAGTACATGACATACTGAAGATTTGCGATGATACTATTTAAAACATAACAGAAATTTCCTGCATATGTATTGATATCTGTTGTTTCACGATGAATATCATGTACATTTTGATTTAGAATACTTTGTATTTTGCTCGAACTACCAAATTGTTTAATAAATTCAACGTTATTAAAAATAGAAATATTATCCGCAAAGCGTGAAGCACACACATCTTGAAGTATCTTACTTTTCTTAGATAGCTGAATATTTAGAACTTTGTACCCGTTATACTGAATTACTAGCAACAATCCCAGTATTCCAATTAACAACAAACTATCTTTGCCAATCAGCACTAAGCACAAAATAATCGTTAAGATTGTTTTAATATAACTTGGAATTGTCGTAAGAATAAAATCCGCAAATTGATATACTGCTGTACCGATTCTCTCAATATAGTATGCCGCACCCTTTTCATTGTATTTTTGGCATACTACCATTGTTAACTCATTAAAAATTTCCATGTTGATATTCTGTTTATATTTTACAATCGCACTTTTCGTAATTTGAATGATTAGTAGATTAATTAGCAGTGTAACAACAATAATCACAAAAATGATCAGATATTTTTTGATTTCTAAATCGCCATCAATTACCTTCGAAACTGTAATTGGTAATACGAATGCTAATAAAGCTTGAATAATAACAAGAATTGTAATTACACCAACATATTTACCATTATCCTTAATTAGCCGAAATACATTTTTCAATTTCATAAAAATGTCCCCCCTAAACGCTATTCAAAATTGGTTATATCAATCAACTCTTCTTTATAAATGATTTTAGTACTAAATCTTATATATATATATATATATTTCCCAATATTATTTTTGAAAATATTAAATAATTTACTTGATATTTGAAAATATTTTCATTTTTGTCGATATATTCTGAGGGATATTTGAAATTCTTAAGAATAGTACGAGCATATAATTTATTACGAAAAGATGACTATACCTAAACACTAGTACCAGTATTCTATAGTCATCTCTATCGAATCACAATATATTCTTATAACAAACTCTTCGCCAGTTTTACTGCGATATCGAAATATAGGAATCTTGCATTACTTTCGTTATTTCCAAGGATACGTGGTGCCCACTCTAACTTACTTAGATCATCTGCAGTATAGAGGAATTGATATAACTCATATCCTCTAAAATCTGTTACCGCCTGTAACGCTGCACATTCCATTTCTACACAGATACAACCCTCTTCAACACGCTTATTTTTCTGATTTACTGTCTCACGATAGAAACAATCTGTTGTCCAGGTTTTACCGAAGATATAATCAACACCTAGTTTATCGAACAGTTTGGCAATTACACTCGCATTCTTCACACTAATATAATCGCTTGCTGGAGCGTAGTGATAACTGACACCTTCATCACGATAGGCATGCGTAGGAATAATGCAATCTCCTTCTGGAATTTGTACCAGTGCACCACATGAGCCAAAGATAATAAACCTCTTTACACCGAAGATAACTGAAATTTCCTCAATAAGTCCACTGGCACCGACTGCACCTACTTCATTTTGATAGATACCGATCGTTGTATCTTTATAACGGTATACCGCATGTTTCCCACTGGCAGATCCTGGCATCTTTTCCATAGGTAGTTCTCTTAAATCTCCAGAAGTGATTAATTCATTCATTACCTTGTGTGAGAAGATACCGATACAAACATCTAATGTTTCTGAACTTTGTGGATACAATTTTTCTGGCGAAATAAATACATCACTTGTATCAAATGAGTCTGTAATCATATTTACCTCTTTCTTATTTTGCACTCTTGGAGTGTGGATGTGCTTCATCCACGACTTTACGGAGTCTATCTTGTGTTACGTGGGTGTAGATTTGTGTTGTACCAAGATTTTCATGACCCAGTAATTCCTGTACGATACGTAAATCTGCACCATTATCCAACATATGTGTCGCAAAGCTATGGCGTATCATATGGGGATGGATATGGATTGGAAGATTTGCGTCTTCCCCTGCTTTTTCACAGATGAGTTGAATACTTCTAGCAGAGATTGGTCTACCATTTTGATTCACAAAGAGAATATCGTGTTCTGCAGTCTTCTCCATGAATATCCCTCTTGCGTTATCCATATAGTATTGGATGAGTTGTCTACATCTTGGATAGAATGGAACCATTCTTTCTTTACTCTCTTTACCAAGTACCGTTAAGAAACCTTCCGCTAGATTGACGGATGATATTTTTAAACCTGCACATTCACTGACACGTAACCCACATGCATACATAACTTCGATGATACAGCGATTGCGTATCTGTATAGGATCATGTAAATCAAATTGATTTAACATCGTTTCCATTTGGTCAAACGTTAAAAATTCAGGTAGCTTACGACGGATAGAACCACCCTTAAAGATGCGTACTGGATTGGCTTTGATTCCTTCAAAGCGATTCAAGTATCGATAAAAGGATTTTAGGGAAGATAGATTACGAGCATAGCTACTATTGGAAAGTGGCTTACCACCAATCTCGCCGTCTCGTAATTGTGTAAAGTAATCACTGACATCTGTTTTTGTGACATGCTCAAAAGAATCGATGTGATGTTCACGAAGATATTCTAGAAATCTCTCTACATCACGTCGATATGCATTTTCTGTATCTTTTGATCCAGTGCGAACACGTGCAATCTGTCGCAAGAAACGATCCAATGATTTCTCAAAGTCCATTCTTCTCTTTTAACTCCTGAATGATTTTTAAAGCCTGTGGAGCGTAGGCAGCTTTACGATCTTTCTTCTTCACTTCACCTTCTAGATGCATAATACCAAAGTTTGCGTTCATTGGTTGGAAGTGACTAGGATCTGCGTGCGTAATATAATGTGCCATTGCGCCCATCATTGTATTTACACCAAGTACTACTGGTTCTTCACCCTTTAGTACATGGGCCATATTAATACCTGCTAGCATTCCTGATGCAGCGGATTCTACATATCCTTCGACACCTGTCATTTGTCCTGCAAAGAATAAATCATCTCTATCTTTGAACTGATAGGTTTCACGTAGATAGATTGGTGAGCAGATATATGTATTTCGATGCATGACGCCATAGCGTACAATTTCTGCATTCTCAAGTCCTGGTATCATCTGAATAATACGTTTCTGTTCTCCCCACTTCAGGTGTGTTTGGAAACCGACGATATTGTACAAGGATGCTTGTGCATTATCTTGACGTAACTGTACCACTGCATAAGGACGCTTCTTACCTTCTTGTTCAAGTCCTACTGGTTTCATCGGACCAAATAGTAAGGTATCTCTACCACGTTTTGCCATGACTTCAAATGGCATACATCCTTCAAAGAATACTTCTTTCTCAAAGGCGTGTACTTCCGCTGTTTCTGCTTGGATTAATTCCATATAGAAAGCATCGAATTCTTCGCGTGTCATAGGACAGTTGATATAATCTGCCTCACCCTTATCGTAACGTGACTTCTTATAGGCTTTATCAAAGTTAATCGATTCTGCTGTTACGATTGGAGCTGCCGCATCATAGAAATAACAATAACGATCATCAATTAAAGTACCGATAGCTTTCACCATTCCTTCTGAACTTAATGGTCCTGTTGCGATAATGGTTGGTCCATCAGGAATCTTCGTTACCTCTTCCGCAATCACTTCAATATTTGGATGATTGCGTACCAATTCTGTAACCTCTCTAGCAAACTTTTCACGGTCTACTGCTAGAGCACTACCTGCTGGCACCTTATTGTTATCAGCTGCTTGCATAATTAATGAGCCAATCTGACGCATTTCCTCTTTCAAAACACCGACCGCATTTGTTAATGCATCAGAGCGTAATGAATTAGAACATACCAGTTCCGCAAAGTCATCGCTATGATGTGCTGGTGAATGCTTCACTGGCTTCATCTCATAGAGACGAACATGAAATCCTCTTTTGGCTAATTGATATGCGGCTTCGCATCCTGCTAAGCCTGCACCGATTACAGATACATCCATTGGTTATTCCTCATTTTTCTTTGTACGTTTTGTTGTTGTCTTTTTGGTTGTCTTCTTAGCAGTCGTTTTCTTAGTAGCTGCTTTCTTTGTAGTCGTCTTCTTTGCGGCTGTCTTCTTTGTTGTCTTTTTAACAGATGGCTTTGTTTCCTTTTCTGCCTTAGCTTTATCCTTCTTGGAAACGATACGTTCCCCTTCTAGATTCTCCATGTAATGACACTTAGGGAAGTTGGAACAACCTAGGAAGTATGTTCCATAACGACTCTTACGTTTTAGTAGTTCACTACCGCAATCAGGGCACATCTTACCTGTTGGTTCTGGCTTTTCTTTTTCTGGTTTATCAATTTGTCTAGTATATCGACACTTAGGGAAGTTTGAACAAGAGATAAACTTACCAAATCTACCTGTACGATAGACAAGTTCTCCTCCACAATCTGGACAAACTTCACCAACCTTTTCCAACTCTTTCTTTTCCATGTTTTCGTATGCATGTTCTAGTAATGGTTGGAAACGATTATAGAATTCTTTTAATGTTGCGACTTCTTCTGCTGCACCATCCGCAATTTCATCTAGTGTAGATTCCATCTTTGCGGTATAACGAACATTGATAATATCTTGGAAGAATTCATCCAGTTTCTCTGTTGTTAGGATACCCTGTTCTGTTGGCTTAAATACTTTTGTACGACTACTTTCAGAAGTCTTCTCTAATGTAACATAGCCCCTTGCTTGAATTGTATCGATAATCATCGCATATGTAGAAGGTCTACCGATTCCATCTTCTTCCAGTGCTTTGATTAACTTGGCTTCTGTATATCTTGCTGGTGGTTCTGTAAAGTGTTGGTTTGCTTTGAGTTCCTTCGCAGCGATTTGTTCTTGTTCTTCAAAAGATGGTAATACGACATCCTTACCAGATTCATATTCACCATATACCTTTAAATAACCATCAAACTTCATCGTACTTCCAGACGCAGTAAAGTCATAACCATTCTGACTCAGTGTTAATGTAAGTGAGTCATACTTCGCTGCAGACATTAAGGATGATAAAGCACGTGCATAAATTAATGCATATAACTTATATTGTTCACTTGTTAAGTGTGCCTTTAACTTTTCTGGGGTATTGGCAAGACTAGTTGGACGAATTGCTTCGTGAGCGTCTTGAGAATTTGAATCATTACTTACATGGTATGTACCTAAATACTGCTTTCCATATTCATTTTGAATCAGTTCTCTTGCACCATTTACATATACATCTGATAGACGTGTACTATCTGTACGCATATAAGTGATTAAACCTTCTTGACCATTTCCTACATCCACACCTTCATATAATCTTTGCGCAATTGACATTGTACGCTTTGCGGAGAATGAAAGTTTTGTGGAAGCTTCTTGTTGAAGTGTACTTGTAATAAAAGGTGGACGTGCTTCACGCTTACGTGTAGTAGACTTGATATTCGACACAATGAAATTACCCTGACATGCATCATATGCTTTCTGGGCTTCTTGTTGTGTTTTTAATTCTGCTTTTTTACCATTTATCTTCGCAAGGCTTGCGGAAAAATCAATTTTATCCTTGTTAAACTTCGCATCTAACGTCCAGTATTCTTCCGGAACAAATGCTTGGATTTCTTTTTCGCGTTCAACAACTAACTTTAAAGCTACTGATTGTACGCGACCAGCAGACTTGGAGCGAATCTTATTATGTAATAGTTTTGATAACTTAAAACCGATAATACGGTCTAAGATACGTCTTGTTTCTTGGGAGTGCACAAGATCCATATCAATTGCACGTGGAGATTGGAACGCTTCTTGTACTGCATTTTTAGTAATTTCATGGAACGTAACACGGTCGATTGCGTCTTCATTTAGTCCTAACTCTTGCGCTAAATGCCAACTGATAGCCTCACCTTCACGGTCCGGGTCGGTTGCCAGGTACACACGCTGTGCTTTGGCAGCTTCTGCACGCAGTTCTTTCACTGTTTCCTTTTTATCCTTTGAAATCTCATATGTTGGCGCAAAATCATTTTCTACATCAACACCAAGACCCTCTTTACCTCTTGTCGCAAGATCTCGAATATGCCCTTTACTAGAAATAACGGTATAGTCTTTTCCTAAGTATTTTCCAATCGTCTTTGACTTTGATGGTGACTCCACAATCACTAAGTTTTTCATGTTCGTTCCTCCTTGTGCAAAATTCTTTTCCAAGAATAGCCGAAAAATTCTGATTTTTCAATCATCTTTTTTCGGAATCATTTCTTTTATCTGTATCGTATCGTATAAAATCTGTGCTCCATCCGCAATTAATTTGTTACAACCCATCCCTTGTTCACTGCGATATAAATGAGGGAATACATAAATATCCTTATCTAATGCGATCGCTTCATTTACAGTACACATTGTACCCGAACGTATCTTGGCCGCAATCACAATTACACTTTCTCCAAGCGCTGCTAGAATACGGTTACGCCACGGAAAGTGATGCTTGCGTACACCCGTACCGGATGGATATTCACTTAATATTAAATCTGTTTTCTGTAACTGCTCATAGAGATGGTTATTTTCATATGGATAATGAATATCCAGGCCATTGCCGATAACTGCAATCGTATGGCCACCTTGAATTGCTATGGCATGTACATAACCATCCACACCTTTGGCAAGTCCAGACACCAACACAAAACGTTCTTTTAGATGACCGACACTTTCTTCAACCAACCACTTTGCATAACTGTTCATTTGGCGACTGCCGATGATTGTTAACATGGGTTTACGCAATAACGAAATATCTCCACAATAAAACAAAACCCATGGAGGAAATCGTAATTTTCGTAAACTATCAGGATACTCACTGTCGTAGATTGTAATATACGAGTCTTTGATTGGAATGTCAACCACTTGTACATCATCTTGCAAAGCTTTCGCAATCTTATCCCAATCCCCTTGGTACATTACTGATAGTGTAGCTAATTTTTTTCTTTTGTCCATATAAAAACTCTCCTACCTATTTATAGAAGAGTTTCTGAATGATTCCCTAGAACAATTTTATCTTCATATATTCTTCCCTAACTGGTCCAAAACTCTTGCGATGAATCTTGGTAACTCCATAGGTTCGTAAGGCTTCCATATGTTGTTTGGTTGGGTAGCCTTTGTGTTTGGCAAAACCATACTCTGGAAATTCTTTATCGTATTCCAACATAGCACAGTCTCTTGTGACTTTCGCAAGAATACTTGCGGCTGCGATAGAGATGGATTTTTGATCACCCTTTACAAGTGAAATGATTTCTTTTCCTTCAATCAGTAATGGCATCGCATCCGTTAATACAACTTCCGCGTTAGAATGGATAGCAATTTGTTCCATTGCAAGTTGATCTGCACGATAGATATTGTATTTATCAATATCTTCTGGTGATACCTGAATAATTTCAAACCAAAGCGCATCCTCTTGTATTTGTTCAAATAGCGTATCACGCTTTTTTTCACTGATAGATTTAGAATCATAGATATCTGGATTTTCATATCCGATTGGAAAGATGACACCTGCAACTGTTAAAGGTCCAGCAAGCGGACCTCTTCCTGCTTCATCAATCCCAACTATCAATTTTTCTAATGGCCAATATTGATGTTCATATTCATTCGGACAGATTTTCTGACTCTTCATTCACTCTCTCCAATGTTAATCTACCCAATTTCCCATGGCGTAGTTCTGTTAAGAATAACTCCGCAGCACGCTTTACATCCAATTCGTTATCTGCTTTGAGTAAGTTTCTCTTTTTGGCAATTGCTTTTAACATGCCATTTGGATTCACTTCACCACTTTCATAAATTTCTTCCAATAAATTTGGATAAAGATCTTGAATATAGTGAATGGCATCCATGGCTACCATCTTGCGATCTAAAATATCATCATTGATAGAACCAAGTGCCGCAAGCAAGGAACCTGTCTTTTCATCATCAAACTTAGGCCATAGTACACCTGGTGTATCTAATAAATCTAAGTTTGGATCAGCGTGTAACCATGTTAAGGAGCGTGTGACACCCGGTTTATCTGCTGCCTTTAATGAGTTCTTTCCATTGATACGATTGATCATCGTAGACTTACCAACATTAGGAATGCCACAAGCCATCGCACGAACTGCACGTGGACGTATTCCTCTCGCAATCTGTTTCTGTCGCTTTTCTTCCATGAGTTTGATTGCTTCACGGATAATCTTTTTACCACACTGTGAATCTTTCATTAAATCCAATGCTAGACATGCATTTTCACCTTGGTTTAGATATTCTACCCATTTTTTTGTCTGAACTGGATCTGCCATATCAATCTTTGATAAAACGATTAAACGAGGCTTTCCCTGTGCCATCTGCTTTAACATTGGATTGACAGATGCCTCAGGAATTCTAGCATCGCGTAACTCTATCAACATATCAACTGACTTCAAACGCTCCGTCATCTCACGACGGGCTTTCTCCATATGTCCTGGATACCACTGAATCTTTACCATGTGTATACTCCAAACCCTTTAAATGGATACACTACAAATACACCCTTGGATACAATATCAGATTTATGAAATGCACCATAGTAGCGTGAGTCAGAGGAATGTGGACGATTATCTCCCATACAGAAGTATTCATCTTCGCCAAGTTTCTCCGTTTTAAAATCACCAGTAAATGAGCCTGGATACGTACTTGTATAGGACTCATCTAAGAATGGTTCTTCTACTGGCTCACCATTAATATAGAGTTGATTATTACGATATTCGACTGTCTCACCAGGCAAACCAATCACACGTTTGATGAGATACTCTTTCTTTTCTGCTAGATAAACAATGACAATATCAAAACGCTTTAACCCTGTTAATCGATAACCAATTAAATCAGAAAATCCAAAATAACCATCTTCTAATGTGTTATACATGGAACTACCCTTTACCTGAATTGGTCTTACCACAAAGTTAACGATGATTAATACCACCGCTAGAGAAATAAATACTTCTTTAAAGAAAGAGATAACTGCACTTTCTTCCTTCTTCTTTGGTTGGTTTTGTTCATTTCTAATTTTTTTCATATCGATAACAGTTGTCTCATCTGTTAGTCGTTCCATAACTCTCGTTTCATCAAGCATTTCTTGATCTTTATTCATATCTGTATTCATATCATGTACCTACTATTGAGTATTATATCAAAAAAAGAGAGAATAATTTCTCTCTTTGTAGACTACTTACGACGATCTTCCTTGATACGAGCGTTCTTAGCAGATAATCCCTTGAGGTAGCCGAGCTTAGCTCTACGAACCTTACCGTAACGAACTACTTCAATCTTTTCGATGATTGGTGAATGAACTGGGAATGTTCTCTGTACACCTACACCGTTGGAAATCTTACGAACTGTGAATGTTGCGCCGATACCACCGTTAGAACGATCAACTACAACACCTTCATAAGCCTGAATACGTGTCTTTTGACCTTCCTTGATACGTACGTTAACCTTAACTGTGTCACCTGACTTGAAATCAGGAACATCTGTACGTAGCTGACTCTTTGTAATCTTTTCTACTAAATTCAACTTCATTTTCTTTTCTCCTTTTTACGATTAATCAGCTGCTCATGAACCCTAAATCATATCAGCGGAACAGTGACGCACTACATGTGCCGTTAAATGATACCATAAGCTGCAATTCTTCGCAAGATTTTATTTCTTTACAGAAGTTGTATGAAAATGACACCAAACGTTATATGCCACAAAGACGATGATTGCGGCCACAATAAAGATAAATACCTCTACTAGAATAATACTTTCAATTTGACTACGTAAAAGAACAGTTCCTGCATCCATCACAAAATGGAAGAGTAATGCCAGAAAGAAATATCTCTTGTGCTTAAACTTCACCGCAAACCAAACAAGTACAGATAAAGAAACTTGTGCCATTAAGGCAGATATACGTTCTACACCACTTAATAAGAATACATAAGATGGTGTTGTCGATAGTGTTTGCATCGCTAACTGCATCTTCGCAAGTGTAGTAGAATCCAATTGACTGAGTGTATCACCAATTGTGCCTTTGTTCATCATGATAGAAATTGTGATGTAGTTTAACATCATAAAACCTACAATCATGATAGCTTCACATCCACCATGTCCTACACCATACATGAGTGCATTAGAATCATTCCCCATACGATTCTTTAATATCGTACGATATGCAATCCATCTTCCACATTCTTCAAACACAGCAGCCATTAAACCTCCATAGACTGCATATAGAACTTTGTTATTACGAATCGTTTCTCCAAATGCGCTCTTAAAGATTGTTTGATTGACTGCTGCTTCTAATGTAAATACAAACACAAACATCACCGCAATACCCACAATCATCGGAATAAATTCACCCTTCTTTTTGTGAAAGTACAGTGCTAAAAGAATTGGTAAGCCAAATGCAATCACACATGAAACAATCATGCATGCAATGGTTAAATCAGGAACCGTTAAATTCATTGCTCGTCCTCCGTTATCCACCCAAAGTGGACACATGCTTTATAGATTCCATCGTTGACATTTGAATCTGTCACATAGTCTGCGCGTTCCTTTAATGCAGGATACGCATTTCCCATAGCGATGGAAGTCCATCTTTTATCAAACATAACTATATCATTTTTTCCATCTCCAAACACAACAACATCGCTTGGATCTGCTTGTAGATACTGCATCATATCTAAGATTCCATCTTTTTTCTTATCATGCTGGAATACACAGTAGTTTTTTGCCATACGCAAATGTGCAATCGAATTTAGCCATGGATTTTTCTGTTCATATTCATCATCAAACGCAAGATAAACTTTCAGGATATTTTTCTCTTTTGTATAATCTAAAGTCGGATTATAGATATAGGTTGTTAATTCTTTTCGCAAGCCTGCTTGTTCAAGGAAAAGATAGTCACGCATGTATACTTTATCGCTATCCTCTAACATCAAAAGCCAACCGATATTCTCTTCATCTGCACGTCGTAATAACTCCTGCACTTTCTCAAATGGAAGTGGCTCATTTTTGATAATTTGATGTTGATACTCAAGGCATCCACCACCTGCACATACAATATTATAAATTCCTATCTGATTGGTAAATGAAACTGTCTTATAGTGTGCTCTACCAGTTGCGATAGATACAAAATGACCGTTCTTTTCTAATTGATGTAGTGCAACCTTGGCACTTGGTACAATGCGATGCGTTGCGTCATCTGTTAATGTGCCATCGATATCAAAGAAGAAATATTTCTTTTGATTACGCATACTTTATCCACTCACTTTGAATTTGACTACCATCCTTAGAAATGATATTCACACCGCTAATGATATCCACCTTTGTACATAACCAAAAATCATCTTCTGGAAATTGTGGCTTATTTGGATCAAAGAACTTGGCACCTTCTTGTTGTTTTAGAAGATCCACTCTTTCTTGTAAGTCATCAAGCGTACGATTTTCTAATAACGCCTTTAGATAGTCGGCGCACAAGGCATCCTCTTCCGTCTCAATCTTTCCTTCCCAACCCATCGGCACAATTGATACCACCTCTGGATTTTGTGCAAGGATATATTTTGCAGTTGCCTTCGCATTAACAAGAGCTCCTGTTACAATCTGGCTTGCATTCACTGCAGAAGCTAATCCTAAAACACCAGCACTTGTTGTATGTATTAAGGTCTTTCCACTAAGGTCTACTCCTGCAAACTCACTTGGAGAATTACCATAGTCAAAACCTTCAACTTTAATACCCTTTCTTTCACCAACGAGGATATAAGATGGATTCTCTTTCTTCAGGGCTAATGCCTCTTCCACTGTCTTAACAGGTATTACTTTCTTTGCGCCACTTGCGTACATGTATGCTTCTAAACTAAATGCACGAAAGACATCAATGATGACAGTTAAGCCAGTAGCTTTCTGTGCACCTGTCACAAGTGGTAAGATTTGAATTTTCATATTTCAATTTCCTCCAATCCTTTTAGCTGGTGCTTGCGAAATATAGTTATCAAGGATATTATATTGAATAAAGGAGATGGCAAAATGAACGAACAAAAGCTCATTTACCCATTTGATTACCTACATCATCGCGTAGCGACAGTTGCCTTATATGGCACCAATAACCCATTGGTCGTTGTTGGCAACCTAGTTCTACGTACTTATTATACAGATGATACGAAGAAAAATGTTGATATTGATCACACTTCTGAGTACGTAATGGATGCGGTATTTTACGAAACAAATAAAGTCATTCGAGAGTCTTTAGACGATCCATATAACGGTAAGCGTGAACTCGTTGAAGTGCCAATGCCACAGCTTGGCCCAGGATATTGTGTCATTTACAATGAAGCTGAAATTCCATCTCAACGACATGACGATTTTATTACAATTCTCGGTCATCTGGAAGATGATCCTCATGGTGTTGCGATTATCATGAAGCGTTTAGAAGATGGTTCCTTAACTTGGCTTGGTGAAAAAGAAGCCAGAAAGTTAGCCGCAAAAATGCGATAAGGTCCTAGTATTAGGACCTTATTTTCTATTCAAATTCTTCTTTTAATGCAGGATTCTTTTCAAATGCATGTGCCACATAAGAACATTCAGGTACAATCTTTACCTTCTTTTCTCTTGCGTGTTCTAATACGCAATCTAATAACTTACCAGCAATACCCTGTCCTTTCATGGATGGATCAACAACAGTATGGTTTAATACCCACTTTCCATCCTTTTCATAATACTCGCAAAGACCTACTTCTTTGCCTTCATCGTTATAGGCTTTTGCGCCATTTTCTTCAAAACGAATTTCCATAAAGTTCTCCTATTCTTGTTCTATTATACTCAATTTACGAGAAATACTGGAATAGATGTTGTGACATTCTTCTGTGGTGATAAACGGAAGTATGCTTTTTGTTTTGCTTTGTTGCAAAGTTTGAGTGCATAAGCAGTCACCGCTAAGGCAAAACGACAGTACCAAATCTGCACATCGACTTCATTTAATCCAATCTGGCTCGCTAGTATTGCGGCCTCCTTGTTGTAGTAGTATCCATTTAGTAAGGCAACCCACTGCTCTGGGCTTAAGTTATTTTTCTCGCTGTGATATTGTTCATAGGCAAACTCTTGTAATGCAGTGTGTAATGTTTTCTGTTTCATAAAGAAATCCTCCTGGCATTATCGTAACTGTCAGGAGGATTATTGTTGTGTATATAAATGCACTTTAATGAAACATTGTCAGATAGTTTAAGACAAAGATATAGTGACAAAGACTTCCCAGTAATACAAAACAATGGAAAATCTCATGATTACCAAAAGACTTACTAGCTAAAAGCTTTGGTTTTAATGCATAGATAACTGCACCTATCGTATAGCAAATCCCACCTGCTAGTAACCAGATAAATGCCTGCATAGATACTGCATCTAATATCTGTGGTAAAAACATAATACAAAGCCAACCCATAAGCGAATACATTACTGATGATACCCACTTAGGACAAGTTACCCAGAATACCTTAAAGATAATTCCTGCAATTGCGATAATCCAAATCATCGTCAATAACATTGGCCCTACCGTATCCTTCAAGGCTGTTAAACAGATTGGTGTATAGCTTCCAGCAATTAAAATAAAAATGGAAGAGTGATCAATCTTTTTTAGAATCATATCTACATGATTTGATACATGGAAGCTATGATAACTGGCAGAGGCTCCATACAATAAAATCATACTTAGCATAAATATCATAAAGCTAATCATCGCAAGAAATGATGCTTGGTATGAGGCTGCTTTAATAAGTAGAATTGGCATTCCAATAATTGCCGCAATCATTCCTATAAAATGGGTTACCGCACTCCAGAAATCCTTAATGCGAAACACAAATATTTCTTTTTCCTGGCTGATTGTCATATCTTTATATGTCATACATCAGCACCTCCATTCTCAAAAACTGATAATCGGTTTTTCATTAACCTATATACATCTTATCGGTTATTCAAAAACTCGTCAAGAGTTATAGTATATCATTGACGAGTTCTTCACATATGTATACACTTAAATTATGAAAACAAACACAAAAATTGAAAGTACCCTTCACGAATTCCGTTTACCAGCATATAACGAGATTCCTGATGTTGGTCTCTATCTCGAACAGGTCGCAAAGTTTATCAATAGCTATTTCACTGAGTTTCCTGAGATGCAGGTTACGCCTTCGATGATCTCAAACTACGCAAAACAAAAGCTCTTTGACCGTGTAAATAAGAAAACCTATACACGTGATCAAATCTCTATCTTATTATTTATTGTTTGTGCAAAGACTGTATTATCGATTGAAAATATTCGTTTAGCACTACATGAATTCCAACAAGGAAATGATACAACTCAGGAGTTACATCAATATTGCAGTGAATCCCTTATGAATACGCTATCCTCTTTCTATCATCATGAACAAAGTGAAACACCTTCCCTTCATGATGACAAGCATCCAATGCTAAATAACATCATTACTGCTGTTGCACATAAGATGTATCTTGAAAGATACTTCGCATCACTGAAGAAATAAAATATCTGTATGCATATATCACCATGCATACAGATATTTTTATTCATCTAATTTTTTACCACAATTTGTACAGAAGATTGCGTCTTCTTCTAAGAC
>CALBKL010000211.1 GCA_937895985.1 uncultured Solobacterium sp. | reverse complement strand
TGGATACAATCAAGGGACTGAAGAAAGAAAATCCAAGTTTAAAAATCTTTGCGTTCCAATGCATTATGCGTTGTCCTAGTTATTCTAGTTCAGATGAAGAACCTGATTATTATGAATACTATGGAAAACAGATTCACGATTTAGGCGAAGCGGTAAACATGCATCAGGTTGGGATTTCACAAGGACAACGTATCAGCGAACTGACAAAAGAAATTCCTGAAGAATATATCGAAGATTTTATCTCACGTAGAGAAATTAATCGTCAGATGAATATGTATGTCATTGATCTATTGCAGGATGGCTATTTAGATAGCCTAGTAATACCACAAGATGATTCAACGACATACGGATATCCTGCGATGGATCAAAAAGTAATACGAGAAAAGATACAGGAATTAGGTCTTATCGATAGGGTATTAATTTACCCTGGTGCAGATGAAGTAGAACTTACATTATTTGCACGCATGTTAAATACAATCAAAGGGGAATGCCCAAAAGTATATGTCAAATACGCATGTGAAAAGTCTAAGCAGATTATTCCTTTATATGAAGGCTTTCCATTAGATTCTACAGTTTCCTATCATATTCTATCGGCTGGTTGTCAACAGACATTCAGCTTTGAACAAGCGGATATTATTTTGGCAATTAGCGCACCATCTGAGAATATGGAAGAAGCAGAGTACCAACCTTCCATTCATACAAGTTATTCGATTGATCGAAATCTAGCGGAATTCTTACGTTTCATTAAGATGAGACTTGCGGAAGGCAAAGTTGTTTCTATTGCAGATAACGCATACGCAAATGGTGCAGATTTATCACTGATTCAATTACTCAATAATAATGGGTTACTTCTAAAAGTGAGTGGCTACGCAGGATGGAATACTTCCGCAAATACCATCGGAACCGCGATTGCGGAAGCAGTAAAGTTCCTGTACTATGGACAGTCACAAAATCAAATGGATTTTATTGTACAAAGATATCTTGAAGATGCTGGATATTGTGCAAAGGTAAGAACACAGGTAAAGAATAACTTACCTGCAGGCATGAATTACTTTGATGTGAAAGAAAAAGACGGTATTGTAAGTCAGATGGTAAATGACCAACTGCAAGCATTTGCGAAACAATACCTATCCTCAATCGTATCAGAAATTAAAATTATGAATGTACAAATGCCGTGGAAACGTATGTTTGAAGTGGATTTAGATGCACGTTGGCAAGAAAGTGAGAAATAAGAATGGCAAGTCTATCATTGAAAAATATTAATAAGGTATATGACAATGGGGTCCACGCGGTCAAAGACTTTAATCTAGAAATTCAGGATAAAGAGTTTGTTATCTTTGTTGGGCCATCTGGTTGTGGTAAGTCTACAACATTACGTATGGTTGCGGGCCTGGAAGAAATTACATCCGGAACACTCGAAATCGATGGAAAAGTTGTCAATGATGTTGAACCTAAGGATAGAGATATTGCGATGGTCTTCCAGAGCTACGCATTATATCCACATATGACAGTTTATGAAAACATGGCATTTGGTCTAAAATTACATAAGGTTCCAAAAGATGAAATTAAGCGTCTTGTTATGGAAGCCGCAAAGATTCTCGACCTAGAGAAACTATTAGATCGTAAGCCAAAGGCTTTATCTGGTGGACAAAGACAGCGTGTTGCGATGGGCAGAGCCATCGTCAGAAATCCAAAAGTATTCCTGATGGATGAACCTCTTTCCAACTTGGATGCGAAGCTACGTGTACAAATGCGTATTGAAATCGCAAAACTACACGAAAGATTAGGTGCTACAATTATCTATGTTACACATGACCAGACCGAAGCAATGACATTAGGGACACGTATCGTCGTTATGAAGGATGGAGTTGTGCAACAAGTTGATTCGCCAAAGAATCTATATGAAAAACCAAATAATCTATTCGTCGCAAGTTTTATCGGTTCTCCACAAATGAATTTCTTGGATGCAGTTGTAGTTGAAGAAGGAGATACGATTCAATTACGGGTTGGAAAGAAGAATCTTCGCTTACCTGCACAAAGAGGAGAACTACTGCGTCAAAAAGGTTATGTGGGTAAGACAATCGTGTTAGGTATTCGTCCAGAAAATGTATATGATTCCAAATTATATCAGTTGGATGATTACGATAATACGATTGAAGCAGAAATTAAAGTATATGAACTACTAGGTGCAGAAATCTTCTTGTATTTCGATGTTGAAGGAAAACAGATGATTGCAAGAGTAAATCCGAATACAGCATTAACAAAGGGTGATACTGCAAAATTCGCATTAGATATGAATAAGGCTCATCTCTTTGATAAAGAAACAGAACAGGTAATTAGGTAATATAGCGTATGAATGATGCATACTATGAATTAGCGGTAAAAAGAAAAAGACCAGAATTAAAATATATTTTATATGTTATGGCTGACCTGCTTGCATGTTTAGCATTATTGATTGCTGGATTTACAAAACCACTCTATTGGATTGGATCTGCTATCACACTGCTATTCTTCTATGTATATTTACGATTACGTCTATATGAAGAATACGAATATATCTTAGTTAATGATGAATTAACCATCGATGCAATCTTCCACAAAGAAGCACGTAAGGCACTTGCTAGATGTAATGTAAATGATGTTCAATCTATCAAGTTGAATGCAGATGATGAAAAGGGTAAAGATTACTCTGATGGAAATCACAAAGTAGCATTATATCTAAACAAAGGAGAAGTATTCTTACTTTCACTTGATGAAAAGATGCTAACGATGTTAAAGAGATATATTAGAAACATTGAACAGTAAAAGAAAACCTTCTTTCTATTCCTAGGAAGAAGGTTTTTCTAATTAATCAATCTGATCGTAAATCTTGCGAGCATACTCACTAGGAGTGATACCATAGCTCTGCGTAAATTTACGAGAAAAGTAGTGAATGGAATTAAAACTCAACATAGAAGCAATCTCTGTAATTGTATAATCACCTTTACGAATGAGTAATCGACTCTGATTCAACTTCGCAGTATTGATATATTGTTTTGGTGGTACTTGGAGATTGTTTTTAAATAAGTTCTGTAATGTACTGCGTGAGATGGCAAATCGATCACAAATTTGTTCGATGGGAAGTGGCTCTAAAATATGCTTGTGAATGTACTCGAGAATTTCTTCTACGAGACGATCTTCAAAGTGCTGGTTAACCGGTGTGATAGGCTTAGGCATCTTCTTTGCATTTGCATACATGTGGAATGAAATGAGAATCTGCTCTAAACAAGAAATCATTCCATCATACTTAAATGGATTTCCTTGATCGGATGTAGAAACAAAGCGATTGATATCATCCTGCATTTCGCGTGTACAACTGATAACGCGGTTTGAAACCAAATCTGTGTGAACACCATCTGCCGCAAAGATAACTGTTAAGTAGGAACATGGATTATCAGAAGATACTTTTTGGTCATGGAATTGTCCAGGTACATATAACATGCATTCATTCATGCCAATCGTATAGGACTTACCATCTACTGTTGTATCTAAAGAGCCTTGATCAACGAAAGTTAATTCATAGTAATTATGTGTCTCTCCTAGGAAAGAGTATGCTGGACGTTTTACAACATAATAGTAAGCAATGATTTCAGAGATACGAATTTTAGGTAAAATACTTTCGTACACAAATGGTTTTGGTAATGTGTAGGTTGATTTTGTCGCGTGTTTTGGAATATATAAGCGATAGACAATATGTTCACTCATTGATGTTAGGTTGAAATAAACATCAGGTTCAATACGTACACGGCGGTGTAATGCAAAACTTTCGATGGAATCTACTTCGGGAACACGGACAACACTAACCATGGCCATTCCTTCAAAAGCTTCCAAATAAAC
>CALBKL010000210.1 GCA_937895985.1 uncultured Solobacterium sp. | reverse complement strand
CGTCGGCAGCGTCAGATGTGTATAAGAGACAGGAAGATGAAGATTTATCAATCAATGTTGCATTCTGGACGAATATCACAATCTCAATATTATTGTGGTTGTTTATATTCTTATTTGCAGAACAGATTGCGACAGCTGTGGGTAATCCTGGACTTGGCAGAGTGATTTACATCGGTGCTGCAATCCTACCGATGACATCCTTCAGTAGTATCCAAGCCGCAATCTTTAGAAAAAACTTAAACTACAAGGAATTATCCTTTATCCGTATTATCGTAAAGTTTATTCCATTGGTTGTAACAGTTCCTCTTGCCTTGATGAAGTTCTCTTATTGGGCACTCATCATCGGTAATATTGCAGGTGAGTTATGTAATACATTATTGCTAACTTACTTCTCAACATGGAAACCAAATTTGATTTATCGCTTTGATAAGTTAAAGGAAATGTTGCATTTCTGTATGTGGAGTTTGATGGAAACAATCTCTTCATGGCTTGTCACTAATTCTGGTATCTTTGTACTTGGAACATTATTCTCTCAGTACTACTTAGGTATTTATAAGACAGGTACTACTATGGTGGCCCAGATTACTTCATTAATTTCTGGTGCGACTATCAGTGTCTTGTTTGCTGGTTTATCTCATGTACAACATAACTATGATGAATATAAGAATTTATATTTCAAATTCTTAAAGATGATTGGTATTCTTGTGATTCCACTTGGTGCCGGTATCTTGATGTATGGAGATGTTGTACGTAGTATCTTATTGGGTAGTAAGTGGGCAGATGCAGATTTACTAATCGCATTATGGGGCTTTGTCCTTGCGGAAAGTGTAATCTTTAATGATATGAGTGGTGTTGTGACTTTATCGAAGGGACAGCCAAAGCTCATCTTCTTCTCCAATATGGTACAAGCGGCAATCTTAATACCTTCGCTGTATTTTGCGGCACAGTATGGATTTACTGCGGTTGTAATCGCCAGCTGTATTGTTCGTTTACAACTTCCAATCATGCAGACAATTATTGCTTCTAGAATGTCTTATATTTCAATTAAGGATATCTTCTTGGAACTTAAAAACTATATCTTAGCTACGGTAGTAATGGTTGCCTTTGCGTTTATCTGTCGTAACTATTTGGCAGGATATATT
>CALBKL010000209.1 GCA_937895985.1 uncultured Solobacterium sp. | reverse complement strand
CAATATATCAATATGGCAATGAACTATATAAAGATGATTGATCACTCTACTGATATGGATATTACAGAGGTGAATCTTGATGATATTATCAAGGATTTATTAAAGAAGTATTCATTGTTATTTATTCATAATCATATTTCTTTAGATTATCAAAGTAATGCAAAATATGTAGTTAGTGATAGTAAGTGGCTTACGATTCTTATCGAACAAATTTTATCGAATGCACTGAAGTACACAGAGAATGGAAAGATATCGATTCAATATCTTGAGGATAAACATGCATTAGAAATCAAGGATACAGGGATTGGTATACGCAGTGAAGACATTCCTAAGATATTTGATCGTGGATATTCAGGTTTTAATGGCCGAATGAATGAGAAGTCCAGTGGATTAGGATTATATCTTGCTAGAAAGATTTCAGAAAGATTAAATATTCAAATCGAAGTAGAATCAAAGCTATCGAAAGGTAGTATCTTTCGATTGGTATTTCCTACTAACCTTACAAAAATGTAAGAATACAGGCATGATTTGTCATGTTTGATAAATGCTAGTAGTCTTTTACGACTATAAAATAAGACTATACAAAAGGAGATTTCAAATATGACAACAGTATTGGAACTTACAGATATTAAGAAAATATATCAAACAAAAAATATTAAAACAGAAGCCTTAAGTGGTATTCACTTCTCTGTACAACAGGGAGAATTTATATCAATTATGGGAGAATCTGGTGCAGGAAAAACAACACTTTTAAACTTAATTGCGACACTAGATAAACCAACATCAGGAAACATCTTATTGAATGGTAAAAATATTAGTAATTTAAAAGACTCAGAAATTGCTAGTTTTAGAAGAAATGAACTTGGATTTGTATTTCAAGATTTTAATCTACTAGATCAATTCACCAATCAGGATAACATCTTTCTTCCACTTGTCCTTTCTGAGTTTCCGGTAAAAGAGATGAAGAGTAGACTATCCAATATGCAGGACCGCCTTGGAATCAAAGAATTGCTAAATAAATACCCTTATGAAATTTCTGGTGGTCAAAAACAAAGAGTAGCTATCGCAAGAGCAGTGATTACAAAACCATCATTGTTGTTGGCGGATGAACCGACAGGTGCTTTAGATTCTGCTTCATCCGAAATGATCTTAAATCTATTTGATAGTATTAATCGAAATGGGCAAACGATTCTGATGGTTACACATTCACTTCGCGCAGCTTCTTACGCGAAGAGAGTCTTATTTATTAAAGATGGTATTGTTTATCATGAATTGTATCGAGGTACAAATGAGAACCAAGCAGACTTCATGGAACGCATTCATCAAGCACAGTTAGTTCTTTCAAAAAGAGGTGAAGACTAATGAAGTGGGGAATGGCATTTGGGTTTGCAAAGCGTAACCTGCATGCAAATAGATTGCTTGAAATACCATTTGTATTATCAATTGGAATCATGTTTCTATTGTTTAATATCATGGTATCACTCTTATCAAATCAATATGTATTGACGCGACATGCGGATTTACCATCTGTTATTCAATTTGGTGTTGTTATAATTGCTATCTTTACGTTTATCTTTGTCATGTATGCAAATGGTTTCTTAATGAAACGTAGAAATAAGGAATTTGCATTATATGGAATTCTTGGTCTAGAAAAGAAACATATTCGTAAAATCCTATTCATTGAATATTTTGCATTGTTCATTTGTGCACTTATGATTGGTGTTATCGGTGGATATATTTTTGGTAAAGTTACTTTTATTGCATTGAATTACCTAATGAAGGATACGGCGGGTAGCTTGATGGATTTTCCATTTAATATGATGGCATGTATATCGACAGCGATTGTATCTTTCATATTATTTGTAATTATACTTATCAGAAACAATATTAAGATCTATCTTGCGACTCCTGTACAACTTCTAGGAAATCAGCATAGAGGTGAGGGTGAACCAAAAAACAGATATCTATTCTTATTGTTAGGCTTTATTTTACTTGGTACAGGATATGCAATTGCCTTAACGGTTCAAGGAATATTAAGTTCATTAGTTTATTTCTTCTCTGCCGCTTTATTAGTACTATTTGGAACATATCTTTTATACATATCATTCTCGATTTTTATCTTAAAACTACAAAGAAGGAATGAAAAATTTTACTATAAGCCAACGCATTTTCTAAGTGTTAGTGGACTGTTGTATCGTATGAAGGCAAATGCAGTGTCACTAGCAAGTGTATCTATTCTTAGCACCGGTGTATTAATTACATTATCTGTAACTGCCGCAATTTACTCGACAATTCAAAAAACGGTAGATTATGTAATGCCACGCGATTATTCATTATCCTCAGATGAAATCGTTACTACAGAAAACAAAGATGAAATTGAGCATGTTTTATATAATGCAGCTAATCAAGGTCTAGAAGTTTCTAATGGTCTTGAGGATGATTATGTTTCTTACGGATACGAAACAGCAGCAAATCGTGTAGGGGATGAATTAACGGTTTTAAAATCAGAACAAGCACTAAAACCATATTTTATGATTGTTCGTGACCTTGCAAGTTACAATAAACGTACACATCAACAA
>CALBKL010000208.1 GCA_937895985.1 uncultured Solobacterium sp. | reverse complement strand
ATACCAAGCTACCGTATCTTTCTTAAATAGTGCACAGTATGTTGTATAGAGAATCGCCGGGACACCAGCCCATGTTAGTAATGGGTTAGAAAAACAAGAAATTGTATGAAATACATTACCTACAGTTCCAACGTAATACCACATCGGACGTAAATCAAATACCCATTGAAACCAAGTACTTTGATATGGGTGTGTTGCGTTTAAATTGACGTGATAGAAATACATCTGTTGAGCTTGTTTCCAAACGTTGGCGATTGACCATGGCTCATTGCGGAAAATTTGATCTGGAATATAAGAAATACAATAAATTGTAATTGGAATAATGATGAAGAATAGTATGCACAATAACATTGTTTTCAGTAGTATTTGAAAGAATTGCTGATGTCTCTTTTTATCCTTCTTATATTCAAGATAACGTTGTATCCAGTTTGTAAATAACATCACTGCTAATCCTACTGCCGCATAGCATCCTGTCCACTTCGCTGAAATTGATATTCCCATAAAGATACCAGATAGGAGTAAGTATATAATTCCCTTCTGCATTGGTAGGGTATAGAAACTCGACATGCAGTACTTAAACATCCAATAGAACGAACATAATATGAATAAAATACTAAATGGTTCTAGTGTTGCGATACGTGAAGTTGTGATATGCATAAAGTCTGCAGCTAGCAGGAATGATCCAATCGAAGATAAATCATTTCGTTTAAATAATAATTTTAAGATTCCAAACAACACCGGTAACATGAGTACTCCAGCTATCGCACCAGGTAATCGCCAGGCAAAAGGATTCATCCCAAATAAACGAATTGATAGTGCAATAATATTGGTGCCGAGTAATGGGTGAACATTTGCGTACATATACTGTCCATTTGCGATTTCCCATGCGTTACGTACGTGATAAATTTCGTCGAAATATGCTTGGTCATAATAGGTAGGCGTAAGAACTAATTTATCTTGTTCATCAATGAGTAAACTTCCAGGGTATGGTCCATCTTTCTGCTTATCTCGCAAGATAGAAATTGGTAAAAATCCAGTATGATTTTCATTACGGAAGCCAATTTCTGATAAAGAACTATTCTCGCTTAAATCAACCAGTTTGATATAACGATATTGCCAATTGCCTTGTTCAATTGCGTAGGTATAAATATTTCCTTGTTCAAGACTGGCAATACGTGTCCATTCTTGTAAATCATTAGAAGCATACAAATGAATATTATTTGTACCAATTTGATATGTGGATGGATTAGAATTTGTATCACCTCTGTCTCTTATAC
>CALBKL010000207.1 GCA_937895985.1 uncultured Solobacterium sp. | reverse complement strand
TCATTGAGGTCTGGGGTGATGAGCAGAAAGTAATTGCATTTGCAAATGAATATTTTATGAATGCGAATATCAATGGTGATAGATTGGGTATTGCCGTAAAGGATGAACATTTTGGTGAAATGAAGATTCGCAATAAACTTTTATTGTATGCAAATAATAAGATGGGAATTCGTTTCTCGCTTAGTTATCCAACTTGTGATATGGATAAGATCATGCAACAGATTCAAACAAAAGCAGTAGGTTTAGAAGTGAAGTTAGTATCGAATTCCCCAGTAGTGCTACACCATAAAGATTCATGGCTTGTAAAGACAATGCAAAATGCGTATGAAGAAGCGACGGATACTAGCGTTAAACCAACGACAACAACAGGCGGAACATACGCCCATGTTTGTGATTCCATTATTCCGTATGGACCAAGTTTCCCAGGACAAAATGGAATTGCACATCAGCCAAATGAATGGGTCAATATTGATGATTTAGTTGCGTGTGCAAAAATTTATGCATGGACACTATATAAATTAAGTACAGAAGAGATACCTGAAAATCCATTAGAGGAGGAGAAGTTATGAGAAGACTAGGAGTTTCTATTTATCCAGAAAAAAGTAGTATTGAAGAGATCTTTGCATATTTAAAAGAAATGAGTGAAATTGGTGCAAAGAGAATATTTTCTTGCTTATTATCTGTAAGAAAGCCAGCAAATGAAATTAAGGAAGAGTTTACAAAGATTCATGATTACGCAAAGAGTCTTGGTTATGAAATTATCTTGGATGTGAATCCATCTGTATTTAAAGAATTGGGTGTTAGTTATACAGATTTAAAATTCTTCCATGATATTCATGCGGATGGTATCCGTATGGATGGAGGTTTCAGTGGTTTTGAAGAAGCGCTTATGACATACAATCCATATGGATTGAAAGTAGAAATTAACATGAGTTCAAGTACACATACAATTGATACAATCATGGACTATCAACCAAATCGTTATCAGTTGTGTGCATGTCATAATTTTTATCCACACGATTATACAGGATTGGATTTGGATTTCTTCTTGAAATGTTCTGAAAAGTTTAGACACTATGGATTGAGAACAGCTGCGTTTATCGGCTCTTTGGAAAAAGAAGCGTATGGACCATGGCCTACAACAGATGGTTTATGTACATTAGAGATGCATCGTCATATGCCGATTGATATTCAATTAAAACATCTAGTCGCATTAGATATGATTGATGATATTGTTATCGCAAACTGTTATCCAAGTGCAGCAGAGAAAGAAGCATTAAAGCATGTTTCTTTAGATGTCGTAAATTTCAAAGTTGAACTTGAACCAAATATTCCTGAAACAGAAAAGAAGATTGTATTAGAAGAACTCCATCTAAATCGAGGTGATTTAAATCCATGCATGATTCGTTCAAGTCAAAGTAGAGTGAAATATAGAGGTCATCACTTTGATGTATTCCATGCACCAGATATGATTCATCGTGGTGATGTATTGATTGATAGTAGTGAATATGGAACATATGCTGGTGAACTGCAGGTTGCGTTACAGGATATGAAGAATAGTGGAAGAACCAATGTAGTTGGACATATCCGTGAAGAAGAACTCTTTATTCTGGATAGTCTAAAACCTTGGCAAAAATTTAGATTTACTTTGTAGTATTTTAGAATTTCATTTGAGAAATGAAAAAGAAGATGTTCCAGGAGAATTATCCTTGTTGCATCTTCTTTTGATTTTATGAGATGAGATAACTAATGAATTCCTCATATGTATTACTTGAAATTAAGTGGGATAACTTTTCGTAATCATCTGTCAGAGAAGCAACCCAATCGAAGAATGGTTTCAGTGTTGTGGTATCAGGTTTATCGATTGCTAGTAAGAAAATAAGCTGTACCTCATACTTGCCCCATAGAACTGGCTTATCTAATAACATGATTGAAATTGCGGATTTTAGACAAGAGGAGTCAATTGGGTGTGGTGTTGCAAAGTTAAAATTAAACGATGTTGGTGATAGTGCTTCACGTCGCATAACAGATGGATAGAATGCATCTGTCACAATAGAGGCTTTTTGGAGTTCTTTTGACATGAACTCTAGAATCTCTTGTGGTGTATTGAAGAGTTGATGATTATAGAAGAACTGTTTTGTAATCAATCCTTTTAGATTTGTGTAGAATTCTTCTTGTGTACGTGTTCTTTCGATTTCGTGAATCATTTCGAAAAGTTTAGCTTCATCATTTTTGCCGCACAGTAATGAAACTTCAACAGTTGGAATCTTCAGGTTATGACGTAGTGGAATTGAGCATATCAATAAGTCTGGCTCATCCGCAAGGATGAGTTCTTCCTGGAAGTATGCATACACTTTGACAATCTCGATGTGCTCATAGAATATCGTTTCAATCTTTTTGCGTTGGGTATAGAATGCTTTTTCACCCAACGGATAAATCCATACCGCTCTAAGTTTTTTAGAGTGATAGATACGCTCGTAGGCTAGTCCTAGATGTAGAGTAATAAAACCGATTTCATCTTCATTGATATTGATGTGTAGCCTATTTGCAAGGAAGGTTGCAGTACTTACGCCCACCTCAAAAATTAATGGGAACTTACGCTTGATTTCTTGTAGGTATAAGTTGGTTGTGTGGGTTTGACTGATACTACGTTCAATTAATGATTGAAGATGGAGTGTTAGACCAAGTTTAAAATCATCATCTTTAGAGAAGTCGATACCATGATGACCGTATATAAACGCAATCAACTCATTGACAATATCACTGCAGAGTAATCCATCTGGCATATAGTTGGAGATTTCTGTATCACTGATTTGAGCGGGGTTGTTTCCCATCAGTAATAATGCAAGGATATTAACTTCACTTTCAATAACATGTGCTTGGTATAAGATTGCGATTCGTTCGTAGAATTCTTTGGCAATCTTATATTCGATCGCATCATGTATCTTGGAGCTTGTGTATGTTGATTCAATGTATTTTCCGCTGAGAATACGATCGATGGAAATACTGATGTGTAATAGAATAGATGGTAATGCATTTGCGTTAATTACATAGTTGTGTTCTTGCAGTAAGTTTTCCAACTCGCTTTTACATCTGAGTAAATCAAAGCTTTGATATAGATTTGCTAGCTCGTTGATATTTAAGAAATTTTGCTTGGTCTCGTCCATGAGAAGATGCTTGTATAATTTACGTAGTTCATTTTCAGAGCCTAATAGGACGAGATGGTTTGATGATTTCTTGAGCTTGAGATTTTGATAATTTGCTAATTGTTTACGAATCTCTTTGAGATGTGCATCGAGAGTGTATTCAGAGATGCATAACTGTTCTAATAAATCAGGAATATAGATAGAATCACGCGATAAGAGAAGTGACTTTAAAATATATAAATTTCTTTCGAGGGAACTCTGCAATAAGTTTTGTCGTTTTGATTGAAATTGTTTATAGTTTTCAGGGATGAGTGCATATCCACTTCGAAGATTTGAGGTGATTAGCTTCTCAGAGTAAACTTTATTGATTGTATCAATATCAGAGCGAATCGTACGATTAGATACAGATAATAATTTAGCGAGTTCATTTGCAGTGAACCATTTGTTTTCTTCACCTAGAATGTGAAGAATTTTTTCTTGTCGTTTATTCATGATAATCACCTTTCGTAGCGTAGAATAATATTTTCCTAATAGTAGGAAAACAAAACATAGGAATCTAACTGAGAATTGATTAAAATAGTAATAGAAAAAAGAGGGATGGAATGAAAGAGAAACTCATCGATTTTAAGCAGAAACAATCGATCCGTTTATTATTCAGTATTCTCTGTGTCATCTTTTCGGCTTTGTTGCAAACTTATGCCTTAAAAGTTTTTTTAAGACCTGCCGGATTGTTGTCGAGTGGATTTACGGGTCTTGCAATATTAATCAATGTGATAGGTAGTCAACATCAAATACAGATACCAGTTGCGCTAATGATAGTATTACTGAATCTACCAGTAGCGATACTCTGTGGTAAGTCTATTTCAACAAAGTTTACTATACTATCATCATTGCAATTTGCATGTGTGTCAATATTCTTAACTGTATTTCAATTTGATATTTTGTTTGATGATATCATGTTAAACATCGTTATTGGTGGTGCGGTATACGGCTTAGGAATTGTGGCTGCGTTAGTAGGTAATGCAAGTACAGGTGGTACAGATTTTATTGCCTTATATGTTTCGAATAAGACAGGTAAGAGTATTTGGACATATGTCTTTGTATATAACTGTATCTTGTTATGTATCTTTGGTTTTGTGTCTGGATGGGAGCGTGCAGGATATTCTATTATTATGCAGTTTGTATCGACCAAAGTTATTGAAAGTCTGTATCGAAGATATGACCGTAGTACGATACAGATAACAAGTAAGATGCCTGAAGAAATTATAGCTGCATATACAAAGAAGTATCGTCATGGTATTTCGGTTTGGGAAAGCTATGGAGGATATTCTCATCAAAAGAATTACATGTTGAATACTGTTGTTTCGACATTAGAGGTGAAGGAGATTGCACATCTGATATTAAGTGTTGATCCTCGTGCAATCATAAATGTATATAGAACGGATGATTTCTATGGTGGTTTCTATCGGAAACCGATAGACTAGGAGGATGTTTGAATGTGGGCGATAATTGCGACTTGGCGAATGGCACTGGAAGGTGTACAGGAAGCAGGTAACTTATTAAAAGAAGGTAAGAGCAGTGGGGAAGCAGTTGAACATGCAATACGCTGTGTAGAGGATTTTCCATACTATAAATCAGTTGGATATGGTGGTTTACCAAATGAAGAGATGATTGTCGAACTTGATGCAGGATATATGGATGGAAATACAATGGCGATGGGTGCTGTAGCTGGTATTAAGGATTTTGCAAATCCAATTTCCATTGCCAAAGAGTTATCGAAAGATACTGTCAATTGCGTACTTGTCGCAGAAGGTGCTGAAAAGTATGCAAGCAAAAAAGGCTTTGAAAGAAAGACAATGTTAACAGATAGAGCCAAGCAACATTATCGTAAACGTGTCAAAGAAGTACGCGAGCAGGAGCTAAAACCATATGATGGTCATGATACTGTTGGTGAAGTTGCACTGGATTGTGCAGGAAAGATTGTTGCAGGAACTTCTACGAGTGGTTTATTTATGAAAAAGGCTGGACGTATTGGGGATTCTCCTATCGTTGGTGGTGGTTTCTATGCAGACTCTGAAGTTGGTGGAGCTACTGCAACAGGTCTTGGGGAAGATTTGATGAAGGGATGTATCTCTTATGAAATCGTTCGTAAGATGAAAGAAGGAATGGGACCACAAGAAGCTTGTCAAAGAACGGTAGATGAGTTAGACGCAAAACTGAAAAAGAGCCGTGGTTTTGCGGGTGACCTTAGTGTTGTGGCGATTGATAAAGATGGTAATTACGGTTGTGCTACGAATATTCAAAACTTCTCGTTTGTGATATATCGTGAAAACGAAGAAGCGAAAGTGTATCTCGCAAATTGTATCGATGGTAAGACTGTGATTACAGCTGCTAGTCAAGAGTGGATGGACCGATACATGCAAGAAAGGATGGCACCGATTCAGGAATGAAAAGAGATTTATTTGAAGTGTGTGCTGGAAGTGTACAGGATTGTATCAATGCACAACTTGGTGGTGCAGACCGCGTTGAATTAAATAGTGCTTTACATCTTGGTGGATTAACACCTAGTCTTGCGATGTTAAAACTTGTAAAAGAAAAGACATCACTCAAAGTTGTCTGCATGGATAGACCTCGAGCAGCTGGATTTTGTTATGATGATGTCGAAATAGAGACGATGTTTGAAGATGCTAAAATCTTATTGGAGAATGGAGCAGATGGAATTTCTTTTGGTTTTCTAAATTCTGATGCGACAATCAATGTGACAGAAACAAAAAAGATGGTGGAGTTAATCCATCAGTATCAAAAGGAAGCAGTGTTCCATCGTGCATTTGATTGTGTCGATGACCCTATGCATGCGATCAAACAATTAATTGATTGTGGTGTTGATCGTATCTTAACAAGCGGGTTACAACCTACTGCGATGCAGGGAACATCAGTGCTTGAAAAATTACAGAGTGAGTTTGGTGATCAGATTGAACTACTTGCGGGTAGTGGAATCAATGCGAATAATATTAGAGCGTTAAAAGAACAAACAGGATTACATCAATTCCATGGTAGCTGTAAGGAATGGTGTAAAGATCCTACTACAACAGTTGGAAATGTAAGTTATGCTTATCACGAAAGTGATGACTATGATTGTGTCAGTTTGGAAAAGGTAAGAAGTATCGTACAGGAATTGAGAGGTAAATAAAATGGAAGGCTTAGAGTTAATCTGCTTTAAAATTATTGCGTCGGTAGGAGAAGCAAGAAATTCTCTTTTGAATGCATATCGTCATGCGAAGAGAAAAAATGTGGAGGAAGCCAAGAAGTGTATGCAGGAGGCAGAGGAGTTTTTCAATAAAGCACACCAAGCGCATGCGGAGCTGATTACACAAGAAGCAAATGGTGAGAATATCAGTGTGAATTTGTTGTTGGTTCATGCGGAAGATCAGTTAATGAGTATTGAAACACTTAAGATCATCGCGGAAGAGGAGATCTTATTTGCGGAAGGATTATAAGCATGAGTAAAAATAAGCAACTAAGAAAGAAAACAACAGAAACTACAAAAAATAATCAAAATGCCTTTCTTGCAAGAAGAGGATTTGCGTTTGTCATCGATTTTATTATCACAAATCGTTTGTCACTATTTGTGACGGGGATTGTATATGGATTGATGAATAATGGAAATATTCAGATTCTCAATGGTTTTGAAGGTATCCAAACAACACAGATTCTTGTGTTATTGTTTAGTGTGCTTATTGCACACGGTTTCTACTTTGTCTTTGTGCCTGCCAAGATTACAGGTGGTTCAACAATGATGCAGAAGGTAATGCAGATTAAAGTTGTGCGTGAAGATGATAAACCAGCGACAATGAAGGACTTTGCGTTACGTTACTTCATAGGCTCCGTTTTATGTGAGGGTTTATTCTATGATGCCTTCGGAGTCATTCTAAGTGGAATCTTCTTCGGCATCTTTATGGCAGAAGATATCAGTCGTATCATTTATATCGTTAGTGCAATTAGTAGTGTTCTTTCGCTAATTATGGCATTGATGGATAAAGGGAAGTATCGATTCTTCCATGACAAGATATCGAAGACAATCATGAAAGATGAATATGTCCCAAGCGGCAAGGTACTATAAGTTTGTGAAACTATCCCATTCTGATACGAAGAATGGGTTTTTAAATACGTAATGTATATTGCGAATACCATACTTAGTTGAAAGGGTTTGTGGCTACACATATAATCAAAATAAAGATACACAGTTATAAACGATAAGATAAATAATATTACAAGGAGAGAAAGTGATGGCTATTCCAAAGATTCGAAAAGATAGTATATTATCTGCATTAAAATTTATAGATGAACATGGTATTCCAGACAAACACAAAAGCACACAATATGAACTCATTAGCAGCGATGATAAGAAATATCCACCAAAGTATGTAATAGCAGTAGCAAATTACATTGAAAATGGCGGAGAGATTGTAACAACTGGATATAATGCGGTTGAAGCTAAGAATTATTTTGAATCACATGGATTCAAAATTCAGACGAAACAAGAAAAAACTGAAGAGGCAAAGATTAGTAGTGAGCTAAATGAGAGTCAGGATATTGATGGGAGAAAGGGTTTTGGAAACTATAAAAATCCATATTCCAAATTACTATTAGAATCTAAAAATATTGTATTTAGAGGTGCACCAGGAACTGGAAAATCATACTTAGCAAAGCAAATTGCTGCAGATATTATAAGTGATGGATATACAGAACAG
>CALBKL010000206.1 GCA_937895985.1 uncultured Solobacterium sp. | reverse complement strand
ACAAAGCGTTTATTCCAGTTTTTTCACCTTCTTCAGCAGGCATATAGTATATAAAACTATGCCATTCGGCGGGGAAGTCAAACTCTGAATGTATCATATCTACTTCGTATAATTTATCTTTTTTATCTTTGTTTGCTGACATGGAAACTCCTTTCTAGCGTTGTTTTTGATTTGGATCGAACGCATCACGAATACCATCTGCAAATAGATTGAAACTTAACATCAGTAATGCAAGTACGATAATCGCAGACATGATAATATGTGGATGACCTGTAAGTGATTTATATCCATCGGATATTAATGATCCAAGTGATGCATCAGGAGCCTGAATACCTAAACCAACGAAAGATAGGAAGGCTTCTGTAAAGATAGCGTTTGGAATTGAGAACATTGACATCACAATTAATTGTCCAAAGATATTTGGCATAACTTCTTTAAAGATGATAGAGAAGTTTTTTGCACCAAGCGTTCTACTTGCAAGAATGAATTCGGATTCTTTCAGCTTTAATACTTCCGCTCTGGAAATACGCGCCATACCAATCCATCCCGTAATCATTAACGCAAAGACGATGGAAGTAATACCCGGAGGAAGAACAAGTCCTAACAGTGTTACAACCACAAGGGTTGGAATACCATTTAAGATTTCCATGAATCTTTGCATGACCATATCGACCTTACCACCAAAGTAACCAGAGATTAATCCATAGGACATACCAATCACAATATCGATTACAACTGCACTTAATGCGATAATCAATGATACTCTTGTACCTTCCCATACACGCGTAAATAAGTCTCTTCCATTGGTGTCTGTACCAAACCAATAAAATGCTTGTGAGACACCATGAGCCGCGTATTGATCAACGCCCTTTTCATAACCACTAAAGATTCCTAGTTTATAAATTCCTTGAATACGCGGTGGTAAACTCTGTACATCAAGGTTAATCGCATCAGCCTTATACCCTGAAATCATCGGTCCAATAATAGCCAGTAAGATGATTACAATAATAATGATAGCTCCAAGAACTGCACCCTTATTCTTTTTAAAATGCATCCAAACATCTTTTGCATAAGAAGTTGCAGTATACGCTTCATCTAATAATTCTTCATTACGATGTACAAAGACAAAATCTTCCGCTGTAAAATCATCAACTTTTTCATCTGTCAAAAAAGGTTTATTTTTAATCATATCCATTTAATTACCCTCCTTTGCCACACGAATACGTGGATCAATGAAACCATAGAGAATATCAATAATTAACATCACAAAAATATACAATGCTGAATAGATAAATGCACATGCAATCACAACGTTATAATCGTTATTCTGAATTGCTTGTACCATCAACATACCGATACCGGGAATACCAAATACCTTTTCCACAACCATTGATCCTGTCAAAAGATTTACTAACAATGGGCCCATAATCGTAACGATAGGAATTAATGCATTCCGTAATGCATGGTTTAGAATCAAACCTGTTTGTTTCACACCTTTTGCCTTGACCAATTGAATATAATCAGAACCTAATACATCGATTAATTCTGAACGTGTAAAACGAGAAACATTCGCAAGCGGAAACATCGATAATGCAAGTACAGGTAGTATCATGGATGCACCAGCATTCTTTGCGGAGAATAGAATTGGCGTCCAGCTGAGTTTAAAGCCGACGTAATACATTAACACTAATGCAAATACATACGATGGAACGGATACACCTATGATAGAAATAAAGGAACATAGTGTATCGACCCAAGTATTGTGATTGAGTGCAGCCGCAACTCCTAAAATAAGTCCTAGAATCGAACCAACAACCATCGCCATTGCACCGATGCGAATCGATAAGGAAAGTGGTCCACTAATCAAAGCAGAGACTGCTTTATTTTTATTGATGACGTATGATACACCAAAGTCACCTTGAAACATATTTGCGACATAGCGGAAGAAACGAACCAAAACCGGATCACTCAACCCATATTTCGCATTTAATAACGCTAACTGTGAGGATGTTAACTTCTCATCATTAAATGGAGAACCAGGCATTAATTCCAACATCAGAAACAATACAAGCAAGATTGCTAATAATGTTAGAAAGCTAATCACGACACGCTTGGTAATATATTTAAACATGAAGACTCCTTTCTGTTTGATAATAGAATAGAGCGGCGTTTATACCGCTCTATAATGTTGTTTTATACAACGCTACTGTGAAACGACCATCCATCTGTAATCGTCAACACCACCACTGTGGAAACGAATACCAGATACCTTAGGATTAATCATCATCGCACCACCATTCTGATAGATTGGGATAACACCATGGTCTTGTTGTACTAAAATCTTTTCAGCTTCTTGGAAATCCTTCCAACGAGCTTCCGCATTTGCGGCATCTTCACCTGTCTCAGCTTTTGCGATGAGTGCATCATATGCAGGGTTGCTGTAAGAACCTTGGTTGTAAGTACTTGTAGTTGTTACCAAATCCATGAATGATTGTGGATCTGCATAGTCTGGTCCCCAACGTGTTAGACCAATATCATAGTCATGTGAAATCATTAGCTGTAATCTTGTCTTCTTAGGCTTTTGGTCAAGAGTTACTGTTAAACCAGGACAATTCTTCTGTAACTGTGCCTGTAGATTCTCGGCAACTGACTTAGAAGCTTCAGTGTCCTCAAATAATAGTGTAAAAGAAACATCTCCACCCAATTCCGCAACAGCCTTCTTATAGTATTCCGCTGCCTTATCAGGATTGTACTCTGTCAAAGTGTCTGCTGTATCTACATAGTCTTTTCCATCTGGACCTGTCGTAAACTCTGAAGGGACAAAACCTCTAGCAGCAACAGAACCATCTTTTAATACATCTTTTGCAATCGCTTCACGATCTACAGCATAACTGAGTGCTGTACGTAAGTTTGCATTCTGGAAGACTGGATTATTGAAGTTGATAGATAAGTACCATAGATAACCTTGTAAACGATTTGTAAAGCCTTCTTGAGAACTGTATTGATCAACTTGTTCACCCTGAAGTTTAACCGCATCAATATCACCATTCTGATATGACAACATTGCGGCCTGTGTATCCTGAATGAACTTGAAGACAACTGTATCAGCCTTATCCTTCGCCTCATCTGCGTTAACATACTTATCATTCTTTTCGAATGTATATTCATTACCCTGTTTCCAATCTGTCATGACATACTGTCCAGAGTAGATCATATTTTCTGGCGATAATGCATATTGATCACCTTGCGATGTTACATATTCCTCATTCAATGGGAACAGAGGTGGAAATGCCATCAGTGATGGCAAGAAACTACATGGTAGAGATAAACTTACCTTTACCGTATGATCATCTACCGCTTCAACGCCTAATTCCTTTGCATCTTTTTTACCTGCGATAACATCAGCCGCATTTACAACATGCATCGTATCTAAGATGAAAGCATACTCACTTGCAAGTGTAGGACTCACTAAACGATGCCAACTGTAAACAACATCATTTGCTGTAATTGGTGTTCCATTAGACCACTGTGCATCCTTCTTTAGATGGAAAGTGTAAGTAAGACCATCATCACTTACATCATAACTTTCCGCTAAGTCTGGAACAGGTGTTCCTGATTCATCCAACGCTAGAAGTCCAGATAAACCCATCATTTGCATTGAGAAGGAAGAACCATCTGTCGCAACTGAGTTATCCATTGAACTCATATCAGTATCGAATGCAATTGTTACTGTCGTAGTTGTGGTCGCTTCTGACTTTGGACCACAGCCCGCTAGTACTGCCATACTCATCGCTGCAGCTAAACCAGTTGCCGCTATCTTCTTTGCTTTCATAACTATTTCCCTCCTAAAAGATACACTGAGTTTAAAATGTTTCAGAAAGTTTTTCAAGTACTTTTTTCTTTTCTTTCATAAATTATGTAAATATTTATCATTTAATTTATGTAAATTCTTACATTTATACTATTTTATGTCTAAAAATATCCTCGCTTTCCGTTAACTATCTCAAACTAACCCTGTCAATTCGTGCTATTGTATATGAGGATAACAAATTTTCCCCATTTCAAAGAAAGTGGGTTTTTTTATGGAAAATTTTACAGTTTTTGATTACGAAGACATTCAACTAATACCAAATAAGTGTATTGTAAACAGTCGTTCAGAATGTGATACAACAACACGATTTGGCAAACATTGCTTTAAATTACCAGTCGTCCCAGCAAACATGCAGACAGTCATTGATGAATCTCTAGCAATTAAGCTTGCAGAGAATGGATATTTCTATATCATGCATCGTTTCACTCCTGAAAGTCGTCTTCAGTTTGTACAGATGATGAACGATAAAGGATTAATTTCTTCCATTAGTGTTGGTGTTAAAGAAAATGAATATCATTTCATTGCAGACCTTGCAAGTCATCACCTAGTTCCGGACTACATTACAATTGATATTGCTCACGGTCACTCCAATGCCGTCATCAATATGATCAAACATATCAAAAAACACCTACCTGATACATTTGTCATTGCAGGTAATGTAGGAACCCCTGAAGGTGTTCGTGAACTTGAAAATGCAGGCGCAGACGCAACGAAAGTTGGTATTGGTCCTGGTAAAGTATGTATCACAAAATTAAAAACAGGCTTTGGCACAGGTGGTTGGCAGTTGGCTGCCTTGCGTTGGTGTGCAAAAGCTGCACGTAAGCCAATCATCGCCGATGGCGGTATCCGTTCAAATGGCGATATTGCAAAGTCGATTCGCTTTGGCGCAAGCATGGTTATGATTGGCTCCTTATTTGCTGGGCATACCGAATCACCAGGTAATACCGTCATGCAAGATGGTATTGAAATGAAAGAATACTTCGGTAGTGCCTCCGAATATCAAAAAGGGATTCGTAAAAACGTGGAAGGTAAAAAAATGCTTGTACCATGTAGAGGTTCTATCATGGATACACTAACTGAAATGCAACAAGACCTTCAATCATCCATCTCCTATGCAGGCGGAAAAGATTTAAACGCAATTCGCTATGTTGATTATGTCATTGTAAAGAATTCTATTTTCAATGGCGATACGCATTAGGCATTCTATTTGGTGAATTTGACGCAAAGGATATAATAATAATGAAAGAAGGTAATGAAATGACAAAGATTGATATTATCTCCGGCTTTCTAGGAGCCGGAAAAACAACATTGATACAAAAGTTAATCAAAGAAGTATATGCAGGTAAAAAAGTAGTTCTTGTTGAAAACGAATTTGGCGAAATTGGAATTGACGGTGGTTTCTTAAAAGATGCCGGTATCGTTGTCAATGAAATCAACAGTGGATGTATCTGCTGTACATTACAAGGTGACTTCCGCAATGCTTTACAAGAAGTAGTCAAGAAGTATGACCCTGACCACATCATTATTGAACCTTCCGGTGTTGGTAAATTATCCGATATCTTAGCAGTTGTAAAAGATGTAGAAGGTTTACAACTAAATAGTTACAGTACTGTTGTAGACGCAAAGCGTTGCGAGACATACCACAAAAACTTCAAAGAGTTCTTTGATGATCAGATTTCCACAGCTGCTTGTGTTATCTTATCTAGAACTCAACTTGTTGATGAAGAAACATTACAAAAGGATATCGCAATCATCCGTGAATTAAACCATGACGCAAGAATCATCACGACACCATGGGATGATCTCTCTGGTCAAGCTATCATCGACGCAATGGAAGGCTCTACAGATGGCTTCCCAGAACTCGAAGAGGAAGAAGAGTACTGCTGTTGTGGATGTGGTTGTCATGACGAAGACGACGATGACGATTGTTGCTGTGGCCATGACCACCACGAACATAAACATCATCACCACCACGAGGAAGAAGAGTGCTGCTGTTGTGGTTCTCATGAACATGAAGAGCATCACCATGAACATCATCATGATGATGAAGAATGCTGCTGTTGTGGCCATGATCATCACGATCATGAACATCACCATCATCACCACCATCATGGACACGATGCGGATGAAGTATTCACATCAATCGGTATTGAAACAGTAAACAAATACTCTGTAGAAGACATTGCACTAGCACTTTCCGAGTTAGATGAGCATATCATCCGTGCTAAGGGAATCGTCCCAAGTACAGATGGAAGTTGGTTATTCTTTGACTATGTACCAGGAGATGCAGATATCCGCATTGGTTCCCCTGCTTATACTGGTTTAATCACTGTCATTGGTGATCAGGTAGATGTTGATCGCATTAAAGAAATCTTTGCGGTGAAGTAAGATGGCAACCCCTGTTTATTTCTTTACGGGATTTCTTGATTCCGGTAAAACTTCTTTAATCTTAGACACACTTAACGACCCATCCTTTATGGAAGAAAATAGCCGTACGTTAATCATCTGTTTTGAACAAGGTGAAGTTCGATACAACGATAAATACCTCGCAGAGCGCAAAGCATTCGTTGAATATATGGACTCTCCAGAGGATTTAAACGTAGAAAAGATTCGCGAGTTAGATACCATCTATCATCCAAACCAAGTATTTATTGAATACAACGGAACCCTCGCAATCACACCGTTTATCTTGTCACAGATGCCAAACTTCTGGCCTTTGGTACAGATTCTTACAACAGTAGATGCGACAACTTTCCAAATGTATATTAACGCAATGCGTTCTGTCATTTACGAGCAGTTAAAGTACAGTGATACAATTATCTGTAATCGTTGTACACCAGATACCTCCGCATCAATGCTGCGTGGCAATATCAAAGCTATTAATAAAAAAGCTCAGATTTTCTACGAAGGCGAACATGGTGCGCAAGTTACTCTTAAAGAAGGTGTACTACCATTTAATATCAACGCTCCTATCATCGATATCAAAGATGATGATTATGGCATCTGGTATATGGATGCGATTGAAAACCCAGATAAATATGACGGGAAAGAAATCATCCTACGCGGTAAGTTCACCGAAACATTACCAGGCTATCATCAAACATTTATCATGGGCAGACAAGCAATGGTATGTTGTGCAAATGATACAAGCCTGTGCGGCTTAACCGTCACAGGTGTGAAAGTAGAAGAACTTGTGAAGGATAATTGGTATGAAGTACAAGGTAACCTTAAGACCATCCCATTGGATAATGGCGGTAAGACACTTGTCCTATACGCAAACCGCATTCAAAACTATCAAAAACCACAAGATGAGTTCGTATATTTCAGTTAATCACTAGGGTAATTCTTAAGAGTTACCCTTTTTTATTCTGAACTTTTTTTAATTTTCACCTATGTTAGTTAACGCACTTTACTCATTTGTGCTACCATTATTCAGGGAAGTGATAAAATGATGAAAATTATAAAAGAAAAATTAAATATACGTAGAGCCGTATGGTTCTTACTCATCTCGGCAATGTTCTTGCTGTTTTATGCACCACATCTTTCCTTTGATGTACACATGAAAAAAGGTATCCAAGGTACTGTGGTCGTATCAAACTTTAATACCGATCGTGGAGAAGAAATCTTTGCAAACTATAACTATAACTCTCATAAGACATGGCTAGATGCACAACCATCTTGGGAAGTAATTCACCTCAGTAACATTCCTATCGTTACAAACTCTTTACGTTTAGGCTTTAATAACGTAAAGACAGACATCGCTATCTCAAAGATTGATGTGTCATTTGGACCATTCAAACTTGCAGAGTATACACCTGAAAATATCTCCAACGAGATTATTGCCTCTCAAGGTATGGTCATTAACACAAACGACAATACAATCAACTTAACGCTAAATGGTGTTGAGGGTTGGTTACAGTTAGATACTAGAGAGTACTTACCTAAGACAGCTTGGGTTGCAGTATATCTTTCCATCTTAGTACTAAGCTGGATTATCGCATATCTTATTGATAAGAAGCTTTCATGGTCAAAGCACATTCCAGAAAATGAAATGATGTTGATAGCAGCTCCTATTTGGTGCTTCTTTATGTCAGAAATCTGTACTGGTAACTACTACTACATCAATTTGATGAATCGTTTCTATAACGTTGCTATCTATATTATTCTATATAAAGTAATCTACTTAATATTCCGTCGATTACCAATCTCAGTACTGATTAGTAACTTATTTGTTGTAATCTTCGGTATCGTAAACATGTACGTAACACAGTTCCGTAACCGTCCAATCGCACCATGGGATTTAACCGCAATTGGCACAGCTGCAGATGTCATCTCAAACTACCATGTTCAGATTCGTTACTTCATGGTTATCGCAATTATTATCGCCATCTTAATTTATCTCTTGATGCGCGCTGTACCACGCGATAATACAAAGATTAACGTATACTACGCAACATATCCTATCTTGATTATTGTTGTAGCACTCTTCTTAAATAGTGTTGGTCAATACTACCTATGGGATATGAACCTATTGTCCATCTTCCAAACAGATGGCACAGCACTTAGCTTCACAGGTCTTGTAAACCAATACATCTCTGATCAACCAAAGAAACCAGAAGGCTACTCTGTAGAGGAACTCAAAGAACTGGGTAAAGAGCTTGCTGAAAGAGCTGCAGCTAACGTCAATCCTAATGGCACTAAACCAACGAATATCATCATGGTAATGAACGAATCCTTTGCAGACATGAATGTTGGTGGTACAAACTATGCTGATAACATCATCCCTTACTATCTATCTTTAGAAAATACAATTCGTGGTAACCTCTACGTCGATGTACGTGGTGGTGGTACATGTAATAGTGAATATGAATCCTTAACAGGTAATACAACTGCATTCTTTGCAGGTGGCGTATATCCATTCAATATGTATATGCATAGAAACGTACCTTCTATGATTTCCTACTTTAACCAAAGCGGCTTTACTACTACAGGTATTCACCTTGGTAAATCCACCAACTGGAACCGCGCTTCCGCATGGAAGAAACTACAATACCAAGATAAAGTCTTCGCTGAAACATTCGATGGCCTAGAGACAATCCACGGATACCCAAGTGATGCACAGAACTTCAAAGTTCTAGAAGAGACTTACGAAAAGGAAAAAGATAAAAAGAACTTCATCTTCAATATCACCTACCAAAACCATGGTGGATATGATGATAAAGATGATCTAAAGAAGACCGTCAATTTCAGTTCTATTGGTGGTGGATATGGTCATGCGGAAAACTACTTCTCATTAATGAAGATTTCTGATCAAGACTACAAGAACTTGATTGAATACTTCTCAAAGGTAAAAGAACCTACAATGATTGTGATGTTTGGTGACCACCAACCATCCTTAGGTGCAGATTGTGATAACCTTCTATTCCCACATGCAGGTACGCCTGAAAACGACATGACACAGTACATTACACCATTCTCCATCTGGGCAAACTATGATATTCCAGATGAGACAATTGATAAGTTAAGTATTAATTACCTATCTTCACTCATTATGAAGACCGCAAACTACCAAATGACTCCATACCAGGAATTCTTATATGAACTAAAAGATAAGTATCCTGTCATTGGTCTATATGGTTGTTATGACGCAGCTGGTAAATACTACCAATCTGTATATGATATTGATGATGCGGATATCAATACATACCGTTGCTTACAATACAATAACGTATTTGATTCCGATCGTATCGAATCACTATTCTATCCAGACGGAAACGAAAGTAAATAATGCCAACAAAAAAGAACACACCGGTGTTCTTTTTTATAGAAACATACGAATAAAACTATTTTCTTCCGTATAAGGTTTCCAACCTTTACCAGGCTCCGAGCTCTTCATGAAATTCGTCCAAGCGGAAACCATTTCATCACTAATCTTATAATCACGAACTTCCATCTCTCTCCAACAACGACTCAACGTACCAAACATGTACCATAACTCTGCAGAGTGGAAAGCACCAGCATCATCTGATGGTAACTTGCGGTTGAATAAATACAAGTATGTCGGTTTACCTTGATGTTGATTTCTTAAGTTCGCAAAATCAATCATACTCTGATAGTACTTAGACTTGCGCATTGGTTCATCAACACCTAAGCCAAAATCATTACCATTGGCACCTATGATATACGGTATATTCTGAACATCACCACGCTTCACCAGTTCATCCAAAGTATCCTCTAGCACAAAGCCATCCACCACTGGCCCAAACAGCAGGCGATTATCATGTTTGGAAAGCTTCGGTAAAATATCCACTAACTTCTGCGCAGGAATTTGACGCAATGCTTGAATATTCTTCGCACCCACCAACTTCATAATTTCCTCACCTGTCTCATAAGCCTCTTCTACCGTCTTATGTTTGAAGATAGGATTATCTACCCCAGCACCACTTTGCATAATTGCCTTGGCAATCATACCACGTGTTGTAGGACTAGAAATCAATGTCTGAACACTAATCGCACCAGCACTTTGTCCAAATAGCGTAATGTTATCAGGATCTCCTCCAAAGGCCTCAATATTCTTACGAATCCAGCGAATCGCAAATACTTGATCTAAAATTCCATAGTTAGACACACAATGCGCAGGATCTTCTTCTTTTAGTTGCGGATGCGCAAAGAACCCAAATACACCAACACGATAATTAATCGTTACAAGAATCACATCATTCTGTACAAACGCTTCTCCATCAAATGGAACTTCATTCCCATAACCATGGTCAAATGCACCACCATGAATCCAAATTGCGACTGGATGTCCATGTTCTGATTTATGGTTTGGTGCCCAGATATTTAAATACAAACAATCCTCACTCATTTCTGGATAAGGATACTGCTCATAGTTATAAAACTCTTTCCGATAAAACGGATTCGCCGCCTTAGGTTGTGGACAAATCTTACTATATTCCAAAGCATCTCTAACACCTAACCAACGATCAGGTGCTTGCGGTGAACTAAAACGTAAATTCCCAATTGGAGGTTTCGCATAAGGTACGCCCTTGAATATCAATTTAGACTCTGTCTCTTCACCACGCAATATACCCTGTTCCACTTTTATTTCAACTGTTTTCATAAAAACCTCCAGTTCGAATTCTAATCGCATTTTTCAACATTATACCATTTCTAATTTTTAAACTAATGAAGAATACATGAAAAAGAGACCCGCTGGCACAGGTCTCGATTTCTTTTATTTTTTTGGGAGGGAAAGAAATTTATAATTTCTCTGTCATTTAAGACACTTATAATATACCCAAACCATGTGTGAGATATATGGTGAAATAGTGAAAGTATTGTGAAAGTGTATTTTTCATATAATTTTTCTAAACTTATTGTCAAAAAAGCCTATTTTATCGTACTTTAGTAATTTCACTATTGTTATTATCAATAATCCAGTTTCATAATCTATGTAATTAATTTTCAGAATTTAGAATAATTATTCAAAAACATAGCAACCTAAAGCATTTTTTAATTTATAGAAATGTGTTAAATATAACAAACAAATCAAAAAAAGTATAATATTAAATATGGTGGTCTAATATGCATTCCCTAATGTATCATTCATGATTTCCTACGTCCTCGTAGCTCAGTTGGATAGAGCGACTGCCTCCTAAGCAGTAGGTCGTGCGTTCAAATCGCATCGAGGACGCCATTAACAATAAAGAGGTTGTATGCTCCAGTAAATCTAGAAAATTTACTGGAGATATACAACCTCTTTTGATATTACGGTAAAATTTCGAGCCAATATCCATCTGGGTCCTCAATAAAGTAGATACCCATTGCTTCATTTTCAAAACAAATGCAACCCATCTCCTTATGCTTTTTGTGTGCAGCCTCAAAATCATCTGTCCAAAATGCAAGATGGAATTCACACTCACCTAAATCATATGGTTGTGGATGGTCTTTGAGCCAAGTAAGTTCCAATTCAAAATCGCCAACCTCACTTTTTAAATATACAATGATAAAATCCTCGCTTGTCTTTCGTCTTACCTCATGTAAGTCAAGAGCTTCGTTATAGAAGCGGATGGATTTATCCAAATTGGATACATTCAAATTCTCGTGAATCATTTTAAATTTCATATCTCTTCTCCTCTCACTGCCTCTGTGTTTCTAATACGCGACTGATACTGTGGGTATTCCGTGATAAAACGCTGAATCACACTAGGATCTCCCCAGTAGTGGATTGGATAGATAGCATCACAGTCTACATTTTCTAGAAAATATAATAACCCGTCAGCGTAGTGTACTTCTAGTCTTGGATCAAGTGGAACAAAAGCAACATCAAAATGTCTGCCCTTAATTTTTCCAATCTCCGTGTGATATATAGTGCGAAGTTCTAGATTTTCCTCTTCTGGTTCCCCTTCCCAATACCAATCATTTAAATCGCCACCATGGTAAACAACCCCTTCATCAGTACTCACAATGAAAGCAACGCCACTATCGTTTGAAAGTAGAGTCTCAACTTGAATACCATCATCAAACTGATAGCATTTATCAGGCTCAACAAAGCTAGACTTTATATTCATCAGTCTATTTTCATCACTGATGTCGTTTGCTAGTATGGCTTGATAACGCATCCCCTTCTGATTGAGAAGATCAAATATCAACGGATTATAGTGATCATTATGAGAATGACTGCAAAACACAATTACATCCTTTTCATTATCGAGAGGTGGTAGTTCTCCCTTGTAGTAATCAAAAACATAATAGCAATCTTTGAGTTCAACCAATATACCACTATGGTTTAAGTATGTTACTTTCATGGAAATACCTCCCAAAATATCTAAGTTCAAATCTACTATATATCCTTTGTCCCATAAAACAAACTTAGATATTTTATTAGCAAATATTCTACCCTACTTTTGAAACTTACCAATCATGAATTTGATATATTCAGCCCACTATATAGATGAGAACAATTTACATAAATCGCCCTAGACATTTTTATTATTTCAGTTTCTCAGTAATATCATTTATGATTACTGCCTCTTTATTACTTACAATCTCAAACCTATAATTCTCACTTTGCTTACCGCCAAAATAATTTCTTGCATATTCTATGGCAGTATCAATCTGATCTAAACTTTCTAGTTCATATATCACTTCAAAAGCTTCATCAAACCAGTTCATATCAAAAAAAGACGGATTATCATCTCTAAGTTCTACTTCAAATAAACGAATCTTATCTCTTTCTTCTTTGTCTGCTTCTCCCCAATCTTCATCAAATAGACGTTTACTGCTTTCAATTGAATCAAAGAAGTAATTGCTTTCAATACGATTTGGAAACTCAGGAAATTCATTCTGTCTTACATATTCAAAGATTCCTTCACTTGCCCATTTTACAAAATAGGTATCCATATTCTTCATGTTGAACTTTCCTAATACAGCCCGTATGTATTGACCAGATAAACAAAGATTAAAAAAACATTCCTTATTTTGTTTCAATGCTATAACAAACGGTCTTACAAGTTCTATATTCTTTTTATAATCGTTGATTAGTCTAGTTCCAACTTGAGCAGTATCACTAGAATGATAAACTTTCATTTCTCTTCTCCTTCATTTATATAGTCTTTTTGATTCATGATTCCTCAAAGATAAATGCTTGTGCAAACTCTTTATAACCGATTGATTTAGATACTTTAATCGATGCAATATTATCTAATGTACATTCCCATTGAGGAACAATTCCTGATTGAATATGGTGATGCGTTGCTAGGGCTGCACATAATTTTGCATAGCCTTTTCTTCTATACTCTGGTAAAGTTACTATTCCTGTATGCTGAATATACCCCTCCATATATGGCATATCTGGAGCATCACATAACGCTACAAGTTCATCATCAATGATATATCCAAAGAAAAAACCTTTATCCACTCTTCCTTCAAAATAGGCTTTGAGCCAACCTATTTCAGAAACTGATGGATATGCTTTTTTAAAAAAAATCTCAAACAGCGGATAATCATTTCTGTTCAGCATTCTTGCATCTTTATAATCAAAAACACGTTCCTCTGCGAACTCCATTAATTGATATCCTTTTAAAGGATAAGACTGCTTGATTGTGTCAATCAGCTCCTTAGCATCTTTTAGTTGTGTAAGTTCATTAAAATAAGATTGGTATTTAGGTGCATAAGTCACAATACAAGCATCCTCTTTACACAAGACATATATCGAATATTTGCATCCAAATCCCTTTAATATATTGCTTCTTTCATCAGTACAAATAAACTGTATATCGTGTTCAAAATTACTTACATCTGCTACGCAGAAGCAAGAATAATAATCATATGTTATTTTTTTAATTTCTCTAGCATCCATTTTCATATAATCCTATCCATTAATATGACCATTAAAAATAATTGTCTACTATAAAATCTGTATAAAATATTATAGATTACAAAATATGTTCTAAAGAACAAACAGCAACCAATGTTAAATACAAAAATACTATTTCAGTTTCTATTTTTACCACTTTATAAGTTCAAAAATTTATTTGTTAAAAGTAATAGAATAAATATTGTTTTCTTGATATTTAATTTCAAAATAACTGGTCGGTTCAATTTTCCCATTCAGAATCACATCATTATTAAAAGTAATTTTTCTGCTTTTCTCTGCAGCATTGGTTATTATAATTTTACAATAATTCAACAGATATGCACAGATAGCCGTAGCATGTGAAATAACTAAAACCTTATCACCCTCATTTATGTCATTCAAAATTTTATCGATAGTAATTTTCATCCGTTTTTTTACTTGATTTAAAGATTCCCCATTTTTATTGGCATAATCAAAATCTAAATATTGTTTTAGCCAAAAATCCTCATAAGCTTCCCCGATAATTCGTTCATGCAAATCATATAAAATCTCAATATTATTACTTATTTGCTTTGCAGTTTCTACTGCTCTAGTATATGGAGATGTATAGCAATAATCTATATTTAAAAATATTGCACGCTTAGATTCTGCAAGTTTCAAACCATCAGTCGAAAGAGGGATTAATGCTGTTTCTAGGTTTATCTTTTCAGCAATTGAGTGTCTCATTAAATATATTGTTTTCATTTTATCCTAGTCTTTTATATATACTAATCATGATTTTTCTGTATTTAGATGGCTAATGCGTGAGAAACATTCACATAAATCACTTGATCGAGTTTTAGATTATTAATGATACTTGTTAAAATGATCGATAAAAATAGTTAGGAATACGAGAACTGATTTGTTATCATCATCTTCGCAAACTATACCGTATCTCTTAGATTTATAAGTTGTATTTATAACAGATCCAATTGTTTTTCCAGAAGCTGTATCAATAATTCTATATTTCCCTAAATTGAAATCACCCATTGCTATCCATGAATTAAAACTTGTTTTATATACTCGTTTATTGCCTTCTGTAGTAATAATGATATCTCCAAAAGAATCACCTAAATTAAATGAATATTTTACAAATTCTTTTTTACTAAACAGCGATTTATCTTCAATAACTTTTTTCTGAATACTACCTATCTTTCCCTTTAGGACATCATAGAAAGCCAAAGAATACCCATCTTTATTTTTAGTCAATAAAGTACTATATAGTTCCTCTTTCTTTTTTGTATAAACTCTATAAATACCTTCCCCAATTTCTCTATCACAATCCACGAATAAACAATATTTGTTTTCCTTTGCCATTTTACTTAATTGTGATTTATTAGTATTTTCTTCAATTACACTTAAAGCTCCCCCAATAACAGACAATCCTGTGCCAACTGTTACACCAACGATTGCTTCCTTCATTGCGCCCTTTAAAGCATCTTTAAATATTCCCATGATATCCCCTTTAGTTAACTATATCTACATTCTAAATCTTATTAAAAATGTCCCATTTTTTCAACTTACCATTATAAAACCTAGTATTGTCAAGAAACACTACACAATTATCTTTTCATCCTTTTTGGAATTCTTCTTTATTTTCACACGAAATCACATAGTATTTTATTAGCACTCTCATTTCGAATGTGCTAAAATCTTTTTATCCGAAAGGAGTTTTATAAATATGAATGATAACAAGAAGAAAAAACCTCTTGTGTACTACTATGCATTTGTCGCAATTGTATTAGTATTACTCAACTTGGTTTTACGACCTGTAATTCAACAGGCACAAATCGAAGAAGTTCCGTATAGTACATTTATTCAACAAACCACCGATGACAAAATTGATGAGGTGACGATTGAGTCTTCTCAGATTACATACAAGCTCAAAGATGGTGATACAGTATACTCTACTGTAAAAATAAATGACCCAGATTTAGTTGATCGTCTCGAAAGTCATGACGTGAAGTTCTCTGGTACTCGTGTACAACAAGGTTCTCTATTTATGAACATCTTCTTTGGTTGGATTCTTCCAATCATTATTGCGGTAATGTTAATGCGCTATGTTAACCGTACAATGCAAGGTGGTGGAAAAGATTCTCCACTTGGAGGTGGCGGTCTAGGTGGTATGTTTAACCTAGGTAAGTCAAATGCTCGTGTATACGATAAAGACAAGACAACAATTCGTTTCCACGATGTAGCTGGTGAAGATGAAGCTAAGGAAAATCTGCAGGAAATTGTAAATTACCTACATGATCCAAATCAGTTTAAATCCATTGGTGCAACTATGCCAAAAGGTATTCTCTTAGTTGGTCCTCCAGGAACAGGTAAGACCATGCTTGCAAAGGCAGTTGCGGGTGAATCAAACGTACCATTCTTCTCTATCTCTGGTTCAGAGTTTGTAGAGATGTTCGTAGGTATGGGTGCTTCCAAAGTTCGTAGCTTATTCAAGGACGCAAAAGAAAAAGCACCATGTATTGTATTCATCGATGAAATCGATGCGATTGGTGGTAAACGTAATGCAGGTAACTTTGGTGGTAATGATGAACGCGAACAAACATTAAACCAATTACTTACAGAAATGGATGGATTTGAAGGTAATAATGGTATTGTCGTACTAGCAGCTACAAACCGTCCTGAAAATCTAGATCCTGCTCTACTACGTCCAGGAAGATTTGACCGTCGTGTTCCAGTTGAGTTACCTGACCTTCAAGGCCGTGAGGACATCTTAAAAGTTCACGCAAAGAAAGTTAAGACAGAGCCAGGTATTGATTATAACGTAGTTGCACGCATGGCTTCTGGTGCCTCTGGTGCAGAACTTGCAAATATCATCAACGAAGCAGCTTTACGTGCTGTACGTGAAAAGAGAAATGCAGTAAGTCAGAAAGACTTAGAAGAAAGTATCGAAGTTGTTATTGCAGGATATCAAAAGAAGAATGCAATTTTAACAGACAAAGAAAAGTTAGTTGTTGCATATCACGAAGTTGGACATGCATTAGTTGCGGCACTACAGACACATAGTGCACCTGTGCAAAAGATTACAATCATCCCACGTACAAGTGGTGCCCTCGGTTATACAATGCAGGTAGAAGAAGGTAACCATCCTCTTTACACAAAGTCTGAATTAGAAAACCGTATTGCGACACTTACAGGTGGTCGTGCAGCAGAAGAAGTTGAATTTGGACAAGTTACTACAGGTGCTTCCAATGATATCGAACAAGCAACAAAGATTGCTCGTGCTATGATTACACGTTATGGTATGAGTGATGAATTCGATATGGTCGCAATGGAAACTGTAAATAACAAATATCTTGGTGGTGATGCATCACTAGCATGTTCAGATGGCACAGCTTCAACAATCGATCAAAAGGTTGTAGCTCTTGTTAAACAACAACACGAGAAAGCAAAGCAACTATTAATAGAACATAAAACAGATCTTGATCGAATTGCACAGTTCTTATATCAAAAAGAAACAATTACTGGCGAAGAATTCATGGCGATTCTTGAAAAGAAAGAAGACTTTGAATTACCAGTAGTACAATAGCCTTCACATTCGTGAAGGTTTTTCTTTTTGCCAAAAGAAAAAACCGGCATTCACCGGTTAAAAGTTTCTCGCTTCAATGTCCATAACCATGTTTACTCTACGTTCATGGCGGCCACCTTCAAATTCAGTATTCATGAATTCATCCACTAGCATCTTTGCCGTTTCAATTCCAATGACTCTTGAACCAAAGGCGATGATATTTGCATTGTTATGTAATCTTGAATATCTAGCACTATATGGTTCAGAGCAGATACATGCACGAATACCTTTAACTTTATTACATGCAATACCGATTCCAACACCAGTTCCACAGATTGCGATACCACGTTCTACTTCACCATTTACAACAGCCATTGATACCTTTTCACCCCAGATAGGATAATCTGTACTTTCCGATAAATCTGTACCGTAGTTAATAACTTCATGTCCTTGTGATTCAAGATACGCAACAAGTTCCTTCTTCATCTCTACAGATGCGTGATCATTTGCAATACCGATTCTCATGCGGCTACCTCCTTCTTCAAATCTGAATGATTCTGTCTATACCATAGCAAGAATGCTCCTGCTAAGAATACAAAGATAGAAATAAACTGTGATGTAGAGAAAATCCAAATTTGCCCACGAATTAAATCACCACGTAAGAACTCTACTAAGAATCTTCCTAATCCATATAGGACTAAATACCACGCTGCTGTATCTTCTGGATGCTTGCCCTTTAATAAGTTTCTTAGTAAGAAAGCAAAGATTAAGAAGTTACCTGCAGAAGAAATTAACTCTGTAGGAATAACCTTGATACCAGCACCAGGTCCAAGAGACTCAGCCGGGAATTCTACACCATACCAGGCCGTTGTTCGAATACCATAACAACATCCCGCAAAGAAACATCCAATACGTCCAAAGCCTTGACCAAGTGAAACCGCAGGCATTAATACGTTTGCATACTTCATGAAGTCCCACTTCTTCCATTTACAGTAAATCCACGCCGCAATAATACCAGCGATGATACCACCATAAACTACAAATCCTTCATTACCCAAAATTACAACAGGATTTTTCAAGAATGTATCCCACACCGTCGCAATATAGAGTAACTTCGCTCCAATAAATCCAAAGATGATGATAAAGAAAATCATTCCATCAATCTTTTCATATTCTAGTCCTTGTTTTTTTGCTAGACGTTCTGATAACCAAAACGCAAACAATATACCAACTGCAATCATGAAACCATATCCATGTACAGTTACAGGACCAATTTTAAACCAATCATTAAACATTAAAATACTTCCTCCATATATCTATTTTAATTGATTGTATCGAAAATGAGAAGTCAGGCTATTCCGACTTCTCTTCTTCCGTATTTTCTTTTTCTGTTTCTTCTGTAGTTTCTTCTCTTTCTTCTTCCACTTCCGCATCGATAATCTTTCCGTTTGCTTCAAAACTCTTTAAGAACTTATGGAATTTATCTGCGATAAATAAGACCACGAAAATATCAGAAACACCACAATAAACCAAACTAACACCAATCACAACAAACAAAATCTTCTGTAGTTCAACACCTGTTAAGAAGAACATGACTACAAAGCCAAGTACGATAGATACAGCTGCTAATACAATGTACGTTGCGTATTGGGATGAACCTATTCGTTTCGCAACGACTGCATTCTGTAACTTATCAAAACCATCCGCAATGATAACCAGTCCAAGTAGGATTGGAATAATATCCAGTAAGATCTGTTGTTTAAAGATAATGATAAGACCACCTAAGATTGCCATAATGCCAATCGAGAATTCATTACGACGCAAGCTTTCTTTTACATTGATAACAAAGTATGTTGTAAGAGAAACAATACCATATACAACTAATGCGATACCTAACACGTATGCAATCAGATCTCTACTACTTTCTGGATAAACGATTAATAATAAACCTGCAAGAATATATCCAATTCCAACTAATATAGATCTCCATTTAATTTGTTTTAACATAGTAACTCCTTTTCCATAGAACTATAGTATCACCAAAATCATAAAAGAAATAATAGGAAACTCACCTTCTTAGCAAAAAACTCATATAATTAATCATTGCGCACTTCATTAGGTCATATTTTCACTATTCTGTAGTGCGCAAATTTTCAATTATATAAAATAGTGTTTTTTAATATCATAGGGTATTATTTATCATTTCAATTATATAAAATGGCATTTTATATAATTGAAACATCATTTTTCGCTTTTACTATATATAAAAGAGGATTTTATATATACATCAAAGTTTTAATCTCTTTGATTATTAATTATTCAATTACATGCTTTTTGTTAGTATCAGCCCATCGTCCTTAACAATGATAGGATTTTTTTCTACCAAAGGATTATCATCTGTAACGATTGTATACTCACAGGTCTCATCACCATTAGAACATGTCTTTGACCGTATTAAATATAGTTGTAATGCTTGTATCATCTGATGATCCATATTACAAAAATGTGGCAAGATCTCCATCATTTCATGTTTCTGGCAATAGTCTTTAATCGGACATCCTCTTAGTACGAAGTGAACACCATCATCGATATCATGTTGTACTTCCATGCCCCATGTATTATGCCAATCTTTGTGTAGATGTGGCTCTAGTTTTTTCTGATATTTATCTAACGATTTGATGATAAGATTTCGTATAAACTTTCTTTCGAGCAAAAACTTACCTGGAATTTTGTGAAGAATATTCAAACCATCTTCCATAACATCATGAATTACAGTATCTATCTCTTCCTTTGTTAAGTTTCTTCCTACCACATCATAGAGAGCAATTATCCACGCTACTTCATAGAGATTATGACTCATTGAATTTGCTTTACCACCAATATCTGGTGCTTCATCCAAGATTTGATTATATCGTTCTTCTATCTTTTGCCAATAAGGTTCTACCTTATCTACACCATATCTTTTTGCAAGTAAATTTTGACATGCAGATTTCATTCGCTTTTGATACTTTCTTGTAATTGTTGCCTTTTCTTTCTGACTTAGCATTCTTATCACTATTCCTTTCGGTTATACTTACAGTCAAAAACACACGTTACAACTTCATTATTAGCTCAAAATTTAATCTAACTTCAGTTTTAGATTAGCACAGTTCACTATAACTAACAATGTGATTCACAATATTCAAATTTTTTCCACATAGTCATAATAAAAACGACTCTAAGGTCGTTTTTATCGTTCAGTGGAGCTGAGGAGAGTCGAACTCCTGTCCAAGAATAGTCCCACATTTGCGCATCTACAGTTTATCTCACTGTAAAGTAAGACAATAACCACGACAGTGAGCGAACAAGTTATTGAATTTACCTGTAAATTGTCGGGTTCCCCCTACAGGCATTGGGTTCACCGTATCCATTTATTTACGCAATCAATACAGAATGGCTAAAGCATTGATTGGGTTGCTGCAACGCATCAAGCGTTCTTAGGCAGCAAAAGCGAAACTATTTGTTCTATTTGCGTTTAAATTTATTTAGTGATTAGGTCACCACTCCACTGCCGCACAAATCAAACATAAACCTGTCGAAACCATGACAGCCCCATTCGCTATTTGTAACGCAATTGGAATATATCACGCTACAAGTTTCATTGCAAGTACCTTGCTAAAAATGAAACTATAGGTTTAAAAATAAAATCCCAGAAAAAGGATTTTATTTTTAATTAATGTAATTTTAATGCTTTCTCCATCGCACGTTTTGCATCACGTAATTTCTCTGTTTCACGTTTGTCATACAGATCTTTACCCTTTGCTAATGCAATTTCGAGTTTGGCTCTTCCATCCTTCAAGTACATGCGTACAGGAATTAGTGTATAGCCTTTTAATTTTACTTTTTGGTGTAAGCGGAATATCTCTAACTTATGTAATAACAGTTTTCGATCACGTGTTTCATCGACATTAAAGATATTTCCATATTTATATGGAGAGATATGCATTCCTTTAATCCAAGCTTCTCCACGATAAATGGAGATATAAGAATCCTGGAATTGAATCTTTCCCTGTCTAACGGATTTTATTTCTGTGCCTGTCAACACAATACCACACTCGAACTTCTCCTCAAGGAAGTAGTCATGTGAAGCACGTCTATTTAGGGCCACTGTTTTTTCATGCGTCTTTTCTGCCATGCGTCATCTTCCTTCCGGTTGATTTTCCTTTAAAGAAAGGTTTCTTATCACCTTGTTTTGCACGCGTTGTTTTAGATCCATCAAATTTTCCACGTTTATCAGATGAGAAAGATTTTCTATCCTTTTTATCACCAAATTTCTTGTCCCCAAACTTCTTATCGCCAAATTTTTTATCAGAGAACTTTCTATCGGAAAATTTCTTATCACCAAATTTTCTATCTTCTCGTGGCTTGCGCGTTGGATTAGAACCTCGATCATTAGAGAAACGAGTACGTCCAGATGCAAATCTAGTAGGCTTCTTTGCAATCGCAAAGTCTACAGTACCTGCATCTTTATTCGCATCCACAACCGTTATCTTAATAGGCATACCAATACGATATGTCTTCTTACGTCTTTGACCAACAAGTTCAAAACGGTCCTTATTAAACTCATAATAGTCATCATCTAAGTCCGCAACACGAATCATACCTTCTACAGTATTTTCTAGTTTTACATACATTCCAAAGTTCGTGATACTTGAAATAATACCAGCGTAAGTCTTACCAATTCTTTCATGCATGTATTCAGCAATCTTCATATCTTCACATGCATATTCAGCGTCTTGACTATTTCTTTCGCGGATGCTTGCATGTTCAGCTTGTGCCTTACATTTCTCTAAATCATTTGCACGTTGTTCTAAGTTATCGTTTGCTTGGAAACAGTACTTACGTAACATACGATGTACGATTAAATCTGGATAACGACGAATCGGAGAAGTGAAGTGTAGATATTCATCTTCTGCTAGACCAAAGTGTCCAACACATGAAGCGTCATATCTTGCCTTTTGCATACATCTTAATAACATAGTACTTAGTACTGGATATTCTGGAAGATCATGTACCGATGCTAAGTATCTCTGTAATTCATTTGGATAAATTGCTGTTTTACCTAATACCAGTTTATGTCCCATACCTTCCGAGATACGAACGAATTCTTTCATCTTCTTTGCAGTTGGAGACTCGTGAATTCGATAGATAGATGGTACATCTAACCACTTCATATAGTTAGCTACGGATACATTGGCCGCAATCATACAGTCTTCTATGATTCTTTCCGCATGACCAGTTATGCGTGCATGTACATCAATTGGGTGACCATTCTCATCAACTTCAACAACTGACTCTGTACCATCAAAGTCAATAGCACCTTTCGCTGTACGACTTGCACGAATTGCGTCTGCACAATCTCTTAAATCAAAGAATAGATTTCCTAAATGCTTATATTCTTCCTGAAGTTTTTCATCACCATCAAGAATTCTATTTACATTTGCATATGTCATACGCTCTGTAGAGCGAATTACACTAGGATAAATAGAGTATTCTTCAATCTTACCGCTGTGACTTACATTCATCTGACATGTAATTGTTAATCTTTCTACATATGGATTTAAGGAACAAATACCATTACTCAATTCGTGTGGCAACATTGGTACAACTCTATCTATTACGTATGTTGAACAACCGCGCGCAAAAGCTTCTTTATCTAAAGCACTATTCTCTGTTACATAATGTGATACATCCGCGATTGATACTTTTAATACCCAACCGTTTTCAACAGGAGTTACACTCACGGCATCATCAAAATCCTTAGAATCATCGCCATCAATTGTTACGATTGTTTCATTTGTTAAATTAACACGCTCTTTCTTATCACTTTCCTGAATTTCCTGGGGAATTGTTTTAACCTCTTCCATAACAGTTTCAGGGAATTGCGGATCAATATCATGG
>CALBKL010000205.1 GCA_937895985.1 uncultured Solobacterium sp. | reverse complement strand
TTACTGGACACCATGAATCAGGCATCATTAGTGATACGATGGGCATGCTTGCAGAAGAAATGATTGCGCGCAATACAATCGACGTAGATAGTATTTCGGGTGCAACATTAACAAGCTCTGGCTTTAAGCAGGCAGTGCGTTCAGCTTTGAAAGAAGCAGGTGTAGAAAAGTTGGATGCAAAGGAACAAGCAGCACATACAGCCGAGAAAGTGGAAGAAACTTATGACGTTGTCGTTGTAGGTGCTGGTGGTGCAGGTCTTGTGGCAGCTATTACAGCTGCTGAAACAGGCGCAAAGGTTGCGGTTGTTGAAAAGCTACGTGTAGCAGCAGGAAACACATTACTTTCTGGTGCAGAGTATGCAGCTCCAGCAAACTGGCTCCAAAAAGAACAGAACATTGAAGATAGTGCAGAAGCTCTTGAAACAGATATGCTGAAGGGTGGAGATAACGAAGCGGACCCAGCTCTCGTAAAGATTCTTGCAGAACAAGCAACAGCAGGCGCTGAATGGCTCCGTGATGATGTTAAGGTTGAATGGACAGATGAATTAATGCGCTTTGGTGGACACTCTGTGACAAGAAGCTTGGTTCCATTAGGAGCAAGCGGTGTTGAGCCAATGTCCAAATTACTAGCAAAAGCTAAGGAACTTGGTGTAACAGTTATCTACGATACAACTGCGAAGAAGCTACTCGTAGATGATAAGGGTGTAGTTGTTGGTGTTGAAGCAGAAAATACAAGAGGAAATGGTGATACATACACACTTAATGCAAATAAGGGTGTAGTTCTTGCAACTGGTGGTTTCGGTTCTAACATTGAAATGCGAAAGAAGTACAATCCAGAAATGGACGAAAAGTACCAGTCAACAGACTCTGTAGCCGATACAGGTGATGGTCTAATAATGGCTGAGGAAATCGGTGCTGATTTACGTGATATGTCCTACATCCAGACATACCCAATCTGTGATACAGTTTCTGGTGCTCTTCTATATGTAGATGATGCGCGTCTATATGGATTTACAATTCTTGTAAATGCGGAAGGAAATCGTTTCGTTAACGAACTTGGGCGTCGTGACGTATTAAGCCATGCGATTCTTGCTCAGACAGGTGGCGTATGCTATGAGGTAATGGATCAGTCTGCATTTGAGGAAGCTAAGATTATGGAAAACCATGGTGGTGAAGTCGCATATCTAACAGCAAATAACGGACTTGTTAAGGCTGATACATTAGAAGAAGCAGCTAAACTAATGGGGGTTGATCCAGCTCAGTTAGTCGAGACAGTTAAGCAATACAACAGCTATGTAGATGCTCAACATGATACTGAATTCGAGCGTAAGGCAATGAACAAGAAGATTGAGAATGGCCCATTCTATCTTGTTAAGGCTACTCCAGCAGTTCATCATACAATGGGTGGTGTAGCAATCAACACAGAAGCTCAAGTGCTAAGACCGGATGGAACAGTAATTCCAAACCTCTATGCTGCAGGTGAAGTGACAGGTGATATCCACGGTACAAACCGCTTAGGAAGCTGTGCTCTCGCTGACCTTACAGTATTTGGACGTATTGCTGGTCAGAACGTTGTAAAATAAGTTTAAGTTAAAAACGACTCAACAAAAGGGTCGTTTTTTTTCTGATAAATAGGATTTTATTAGATATACCAGTATTCTACTTTTAAGCTTCCTAGAATTACGCTATAATCAAATAAACCGTTGATCGGAAATAGTACTACAATATACCGGCTTAAGAGAGAGGCACATTTGGTGAGAGTGCTTTGGCAGATGGTGTTGATGGGAATGCCTCCGAGAGGG
>CALBKL010000204.1 GCA_937895985.1 uncultured Solobacterium sp. | reverse complement strand
GCAATCATGTTCTTCCTAGCCGTCCTTTGAATGTCTAGCATTTGCTTATGATTACTTGTAACAAAATGTTCATTATCCCAGTTCAATGTATATTTTTTTGCTATGTCTATTAAAGTTTCTATATCTGCCTCTATTTCTGATTCTTTTTCAAATTGCAAGAATGAGACAATTTGTTTCTGCATCTCTTCAATATTAGATAACTCTTTCTGAATAGAATATAATGCGGCAGCCATCATCATCGTAGATGGATCTAGTGGTGCACGAAATGTCTCTACTGTCCCAGAGATTGATTCAACTTCAGATAGTTTGGCTAATTTAGATGTCCCTTTCAGCGATTTCATAGCACCCCAGAAGTTTCCATCTTTAGCATTCTTTAGAATATCTCCTGTTTCAGCATTGACAATTCTATATAAGCCATCTGTTGCAAAAGATATTTTATGTGTGACTTTTCGCAAAGATGGAATCATAGAACATATTGCAGTTCCTAAAGAACTCAATTCCGCAATTGGAATACTTATAGTATTCTCTTGCACAAAAGATAGCCTAACCTCTTCTAATTGATTGTTTGCATCTACAAGTAAGCCTTCATTTTCTGAAGCTTTCTGAATCTCATTTTCTTCCTTTTTTATTATCTCATTCATATATTATTCCACTCCCATTCCTATCATGATTTTTAGAAATTTTTAATCAGTATTTTAATTATACTAAATATAGATTGGAGTTTTATAAAATATTACAAATCTCAAATGATTTAATAGTAAATATATTCACTCGATATCTCATCTATATGACTAGACTTTCTTATATGTTTTTGAATAAACAATAATCTGTATAACAATACATACAAGAATTGATAATGTAATGTATCCTAACATTTGTGTCATATCTAAATATCCACCAAATATTCTAGCTTTAAATGAGAACAGTTCTTTGATGATTGTCACAAACATACCATGGTCTACTCCTGCTAATGATGTATTCATATGTTCCAATAATCCATTGATTAGGACATTCCTTAGCACAATTGTAATCTGACTTGCAGGAAAGATATTGCATACTGTTTGTACACTTTCTGAAAACTGTGAAATAGGAATATATGCACCAATGATAAACCCTGAGGCTGCAGATAACATTCCAAAGAAAGCTCCACTAGCACTAACAGATTTGAAGAATAAAACCACTATCATAAAGATTGAAGTTGCAGAGATAGATCCAAGTGCCACAACACCAAATGCCTTTAAAATCTCACCAATCCCAAGATAGATATCTCCTTGCATACCAATTACTCCAAGTCCAATCGCAAGTATGATACTTGTCAGAATCACCGAAGCTAATGCTGCAGAGATAAAGTATGAGAAGATAATCTGTCCTCTTTTCAGCGGTGTTGCAAGGATATCATAATCCACCTTGTTTTCTCGATCCTTTACAAGAGTAATCAAACAGTTATAAGGAACAGTTATCATTGCGGAACCTAGAATACCTGTTAACAAGATTAGATTTGCAAACATATCTTTATCATTTTTATCAATGAGTGAAGATAAACCGGGAAATTGATTGATTGCACTATCCATCGAATTTACAAATGTATCCTTTAAAAATAATAGATACAATGCCAGTACAATCATTGATGTTAGTAATGAAAAAATAATAGATTGTTTATCCTTAAAGAACAGTAATAAATTTCTTTTTGTTAGTCCTAAAAAACCTCTCATGTTATGCACCAAGCTTTCTACCTGTTAAGTTCAGGAATACATCATCTATACTTCCTTTTACGATTTCATAATCCGTAATTTGATGACGATTATGATATACAAATTCTGTTAAATTAAATTCCTTTTGCGATTCTAACTTCACGATATAGTGATCAACTTCATATCTGTATGCAAAGTCACTAATTAACTTCTCATTTTCACCATTTTGTTCCGTATACCAAATTAGTTTTGTATTTGTATACTTATTCTTTAAACCTGCTGGAGTATCATTTGCGATAATATGTCCTTTATCTAGTATGACGACTCTATCCGCATCTCTAACTTCTTCCATGTAGTGTGTCGTAAGGAATATTGTCATGTTCTTCTCCTTACGAAGATAGTCAATATACTCCCATACTACTTTTCTAGACATAGGATCAAGTCCAGTTGTTGGCTCATCTAGGAATAGAATCTTAGGATCATGTAGAAGTGCTCGAATGATATCGACTCTTCTTCGTTGCCCTCCAGATAATTTCTCATAATTACGATTCCAAATACTCTCTAATTCAAAAGCATGCATTAATGGATTTAAACGTTTCATAATTTCTTGTTTACTAATGCCATAGTAGGAAGCTCTAGTCAGAAGATTTTCTTTTACAGTTAGTTTTCCATCGAGAACTGAATTCTGAAAAACAATACCTATATTCTCGCGAATCTTGTCATCATCTATTCCTAACGTATAGTCAAATATCTGTACATCTCCTTCTGTTTTATCGAAGATCGTACATAACATATTAATCGTTGTAGATTTACCTGCACCATTCTCGCCAAGAAAGGCAAAGAATTCTCCTTCTTTCACCTCAAATGAGATGTGGTCTACCGCAGTTGTCTTATCATATTTCTTCGTTAAGTTTTTTACCGTAATTGCATTCATAGTAATAACTCCTCCTGAATCTTTTTCCTTCTGAAAGCATCTTATCATCATGAAGGAATAAAAAAAGTGCTACTCTACCAACCTGCATATACAGGCTACTGAGTTGCACA
>CALBKL010000203.1 GCA_937895985.1 uncultured Solobacterium sp. | reverse complement strand
CTATCAGAGTTCAAATATTTATACCTTTATTCTAGTAAAGATAGAATAAGGTATTTTTAAGTTTTGAGCATTTTAATAAAGAATTTAAATCAGGTGGTCTATAATTGTAAGCAGAGAGGTATCTAATTATGAATAAAAAAGTAGAAAATATTATTATTGGTTTTGGTAAGGCTGGTAAAACACTAGCAAATTACTTAGGTAATAAAGGTGAAAAAACAATATTGGTAGAGAAGTCACCTAACATGTATGGAGGTACATGTATCAATGTTGGATGTATTCCTTCTAAGTTTTTAGCAACTGCAGCTGATCGTAGAAGCTACAGCCAAGTAAATAATGAAGAATACTATCAGAATGCAGTTATCAATAAGAAAGCGCTGATTGCAAAACTCAACAAAGCTAACTATGATAAGGTAGCGATGAATAGTAACGTTGAAGTCATTGATGGACTTGCTTCATTCAAAGATGAACACACAGTAAATATCCAGACAGCAAATGGAGTTGAAGAAGTATCTGCAGAACGTATCTTTATTAATACAGGTGCTAAACCTTTTATTCCTTCCGTAGAAGGCTTAGAAGTAGGTAAGAGAATTCATACGAGTGAAACACTTATGAATCTAGAGGATTTCCCTAAGACATTAACAATTTTAGGTAGTGGTTTCATTGGTCTTGAATTTGCGGCTACATATGCAAAGTTTGGTACAAAGGTTACAGTTATCGATAAAGCAGAAAAACTACTTGCTAGAGAAGATGATGATGTAGCAACTGCTGTATTTGAATCTTATAAGTCATTAGGTGTGGAATTTATCTTTGGTGCAGATACAAAGCATGTTGAACAAGATGAAAATACAGTTACTCTATCTTATGAAGTAAATGGAGTAGCTAGTAAGATTGCTTCAGATGTATTACTTGTTGCGACAGGTAGAACTCCAAATACAAAAGAACTCAATTTAGAAAATGCAGGTGTTGAAGTTTCAGAACGTGGATTTGTGAATGTAAATGAACACCTACAAACAAATAAGCCGCATATCTTTGCGATGGGTGATGTAAATGGTGGTCCACAGTTTACTTACATTTCTTTAGATGACTATCGTATTGTAAAGAGCTATTTAGATGGTAACGGTGTTTATACAAGAAACGATAGACAACCAATCGCATTTTCAGCATTCTTACATCCAACTTATTCCAGAGTTGGTTTAAGTGAGAAGGAAGCTCGTCAGGTTGGATATAACATCAAGGTAGCCACATTACCGGTTACTGCAATTCCAAAGGCTAAGATTCTTGGTAATCAAACAGGTATTTATAAGGCAATTGTAGATGCAGATACAAATCAGATTTTAGGTACTGTATTATTTGGTGAAGAATCACATGAAGTAATCAATATCGTCGTAACTGCAATGATTGCAAAGCAACCATATACAGCACTCGCTAATCAGATCTTCACACACCCAACAATGGCAGAAGCCTTAAATGATTTGTTTGGTTTAATTAAATAACAGTAGTATCTAGGCTATGTCAGAACAGTTTTTGACAATAGCCTTTTATTTTGGATTGAGGAAATATTGATTACTTAAACTATCAACTCTAAATCAATACTTCTTTTTGTGCGTTATTTATTTTATAATAATGCACATAAGGAAGAAATATGAAAACTAACTTGATCAAGAATATTATCAAAGAGAATAATGGAATTATTACAGCAAGGGAAATAAAAAGTCATAATATTGATTCGTGGTATCTTACAGATATGATACGTAAAGGAGAACTTGAGAGAGTATCGCGTGGAATATATTTTGATCCTATGTTTAATAATTTTGATAAACTATTTTTTTTACAAAAACAGTATGGAAAATGTATATATTCTTATCAGACCGCATTGTTATTACATGGGTTGACCGATAGAAATCCATTTATTAATGAAGTGACTGTATATCAAGGATATAATGCTTGGAGGTTTAAAAATAAAGTCAATGTGCATCAGATTAAGAAGGATTGGTATCAAATAGGCGTAACATATGTTGATACAATTATGGGAAATACTGTTACTGTTTATGATATGGAACGTACGATTTGCGATATTGTCCGTGATAGGAAAAAACAAGATCCGGAGATATTTTCAAAAGCATGGAATTTATATTTAAAAAAACAAAATAAAAATATTTGGAGACTTAGGGAATATGCTGAAATTTTTGGTATATCTAATCAGATAGAGGATATACTGGAGATTATTT
>CALBKL010000202.1 GCA_937895985.1 uncultured Solobacterium sp. | reverse complement strand
ACTTGAGAGTATTATTCTTTTATACTTTTATCAATTTCTTTATATATTAATCTATATGTTTCATTTGAAATTCGACGCTTTGGCATCCATCTACGATAAAGATATTCTAGTTCTTTTGAGAATCCCATTACTTCGCATACTTTCTTATATGCAAATTCGTTCGCATCCATCTCATATGGCTGGTTTATATACAAATTCTTCAGGAATTCCTCATCACCATTAATTTTATATTTATAATATTTGTCTCCAACTTTTTTATAGCACGTGCCATCGTACATAATGATATACGATAAGCTTTCATTAATAATATTGTTAAATGATTGGGGATTGGTATATTGTAATGCATGTCGTAATTCATGAAATAGATAGAATGCTTGTTCAAACTCTTCTCTATCTTTTAATAGATTTTTATTTATAAAGACCGTTAGTGAGTTCAAATCAAATGTACCATATGCCGTTTCATATCCACATGGCATTGTATAAGATAGTGATAGTGAAAGTTTGTTTTCTTCACAATATTCATCAAAATATTTTTTGTACTGAAACATTTCTATCATTCCTTCTCGGGTGCTCGTATCACCTATAAAATTATCGTGTTAATTTACGATTCATATACTTAGGATTTATAACAAAGATGTATATACCCACATCTATAATTATCATTAATGTAGACCAAACACCTATATGTAATGTATAACCCAAAACAGCCACAACAGATTGTATTAAACAATACAATGATTCAATCTTCGTATTCTTCGCTCGTTGTTTCAAATCTTTTTCATATCGATGATTACTTGCCATCCATATTGAACATGCAAGTAGTGGGAATAATTTTATAACCATCTCTAACACGATTGTATTAGAATCTCCCCATGGATATATGCATGCATTCAAAAAGGCGGCCTGAAAAATAATTGCAAGACGAGTTAAATTTGCATGCAGTATTTTATTGTTCTCTTTTATCTTTGGTGAATCTTCATCGCTTTCATAAGAATCCATTAAAAGATAGTCTGTTGTGACACCAAACAGCTTACTTAGTTGAACAATATTATCTGCGTCTGGTAAAGCTGTACCATTTTCCCAACGTGAAACCGCTTGGCGAGATATATTAACTTGCCCTGCTAGTTCTTCTTGAGACATTCCCTTTGACTTACGTAGGGTTCTAATCTTTTCTGAGATGTTCATTTGTGATTCTCCCCTCTCATTACAACTTCATTCTATTATCCTTATTAGTTTACTTCCATCACAAGAACTTTACATATACGCAACATATGTTTACATTTATCTTTTAAATTTTGAGATGGCTATTCTTTATTCAAATTATATCATTTTCTATCAACCATCTTTAGGGAAAGTATAACAACAGATACAAAAAACCAAGCCAGATTATTCATCCGACTTGGTATATTTTTTATAACTTTTCGTAAGTCCAACCGTGTGTTTCTTTTAAGATCTCTTTTAATTCAGATAAATCTCCGATAATTGCATTTGGTTGTGCAGATTCTAATTCTCCAAGTTTTAACTTGTCACGTTCATCTGCTGTTGGATCATTACGCTTTGGATAGAAACCAATCGCATAACATCCAGCTACCTTGGCTGCTAAGATATCTGACTTACTATCACCGATGTAGATACAGTTATCATGACCTGCTTTTAATCTCTTACATGCATATAGGATACCTGCAGGAGATGGCTTTGCCTTATTGTACTGATCACGGCCAACTACCACATCGAAATAAGATAACTTAAACTGTCTTAGCCATGAATCACAAGATTCTGTTAAACGTGAAGACACAATACCTAACTTATAACCATCTTCCCACAAGTCATGTAAAACCTCTTCTGTATGTGGAAATAGTGTTACGTCATTGGACCATGAGAATGATCCTTGGTATGTACGGTATTCTTCAGCTAACTTGGCATCATCCTGCTCAGGGAAGAATTCCTTAAAGGAAGTACGTAGAGGCTGAATGAATACCTTTCTTTGTTTATCAATCGTAAAGTTTTTAATGTTGCTGTATTTTTTGAAGAAATAGCCAAAGCACAACAATACCATACGACGGCTATCCATCAGTGTTCCATCTAAGTCAAATAAGATAACTGGCTTATCTAATGGATGTGTATGGAGATAGATATAACCAAGTAAGGCAACCACTACACAAAGACCTGCCATAACGACATCATGTGTACCACGTACATCCCATTTGAATACAGTAGATAAGAATGAAATTAAGCCAAACCACATAAATGTAGTAGCTGCTGTTTCACCACGTCTTCTGCCGTCACGATAACGGTGAATTTCAAACCAAATAATCAAGAAACCAATAAAGTCTAGTACGATTACAAACCATAATGTATGTGCGGATATTGCTCGACCTATTCTTGTAATCGTAATCATCAACATCGCAAGCGGTGCCGTCATATCGAGTGCACGGCGCCAACTCATATAGTGTTCGCGTGTATAAACCCATGTGCCTAACGCTACACCAATCAATCCACCTGTCGCATCATAGCCTCCGTCAGTAATCAAGAAGATGTATGGCGTATATTTCATATACTCAGAAAGATTACCTAGTACCCAGAATAAACGGCTAAAGATAAAGCCACCAGCAGCGCAGAACAAGAATAATTCAACTGCTACGATACGTTTATAACCATGTTTCTTGTTTTCTTTTAATAAGAATATAAATACTACAATTACAGCGAATAGCGCTGCCACGAGATATGTTGGAATGCGGAAATTCCCTATCTTCAATAAAGTTATATCATCGGGGAAAAATGTCATTTTATTCATCCTTTCCTACAAAACGAGAAAATCGTTCGTTGATTTCGGCAGCCCCACTATAGCCAGCTTCCTGTAATCTAAAGTTTCTAACTGCTGATTCAACTAATATAAAGGTATTACGTCCTGCACTAACCGGAATCACAATAGTTGGAACAGACACACCTAAAATCTTTGTGTAGCATGGTGTTTCATCTCCGATGCGGTTATATTCTGCATCTCTTTCAAACGGCACCATGCGAACAACAAGCTTTACTTCCGCACGATCTGCGACCGCTGAAGCACCAAACATCTTTTCAACATTGATTACACCGATACCACGGATTTCTAGTAAACCCTTTGTAATTGCTGGCGCATGTCCATAAATACTATTTTGGATATGTTGAATATCAACACGGTCATCCGAAATAAGCACCTGCCCATCACGAATCAGGTCCAGAGCAGTTTCAGATTTACCCATTCCACTCTCACCAAGAATCATGACACCTAGACCATATACAGACATCAAAACACCAGACATTGTATCGATAGGTGCTAACTTTTCATCCAAGAATGTGATTAAATCCGCAGTTAAGCGGTACGTTTCTAGATTTGTACGTAACACAGGGAAGTTGTTATGTATTGCGACTTCTCTTAGTATAGGTGGAATCTCATTTCCGCTCGTAATAATAATACATGGAGTTAGACCATCCATTAAGAACTGGAATCTAGCTCGCTGGTCCTCCTCACTCATCGTTCGAATAAACTCTGATTCTTTATTACCGATGATAACGATACGACGAGGTTCCGTACTCTTAAACACACCGGCAAGTTCAAATCCAGGGCGATTTAAGTCCTGAATAACTGTCCATCTATTTAAAGAAGAATCATCTCCTGTTAGTTGTTCTAACTGGAAGAAAGATACAATATCACGAATTCCTACTTTTTTCTCATAAGTTTTTTCTGACATATCGTCCTCCATCAATACTACTTATTATAACATGACTTATAAATCATGTAGATATGTTAGTTTTACACAAAATTATTCACCAATAAAGTCTCAAACCTTCAATTCTTTTAAAACTTTAAACATTTACTATTTTGTGATGTTTGTAAAATGTAGATACATATTATGTTTAATCATTTCGTTGTACCTATAAAATATCTGGATTTATTGTATATTACAATATAATATATGTAGTGATTATTACTTTCTGCCTAAATAAATTATTAATTTGTTATAATCTACGCATCCATATATAATAGGTAAGTTAGAAAGGATGGCTATATTAAATCAATGAAATTACATAGACCTTTATATCAATCAATTTTGCTTGGATTGTTATGTACTTTAGTTGCTGGTACACCTTTTAGTCGTCCACTTTCTGTACAGGCAGAGACGATAATAGCGTACACAGCAGACTCTCCTGTTGGTTTACCAGAAGATAGTTTCAGTGACCATTGGAAGATGACCACAAAAACATATACATATACACCTAGTTCTAGTGACTATATAACTTTACATGGAGATAACTCATCTCTATCAAATCTAAATCAAATTAAACCTTATGAATCTGTTGTAGAAAATCCTACAACTGCATCATTCCAAAAAGTATCTGAACTCACAGTACCTGATTTTGATGCATTTGATCATTCTTTATTCTCTGAAGAGACAATGAAATATACTACAGACGAAGATGCCGTACAAAACTATATCAACACACATCCTGAATTAGCCGGTGTTACTGATCACCGCATCCTTCTGCCAGTATTTGAATTTGATCGAGACAATGATTTGGCTAGCTACCATAACTACTTTGATACAAGCCTTGCTAACGGCTTACTTCCAGCCGGTGCAGTTGGTCGTGACAATATAGCAGTACTCGATCCAACACAACCAATTGGCCAATATACTTTAGATAAGACATTAACATATGATACTGAACATGGCTTCTATTATATCTATCAATTAAATTTAGGTATCGCTGATGTTTCCCGTGAGATTACTACATTTGTGGATAGTAATGGAAACGAAACTGAAAGACAAGGTCTCTACACTGCACCAGCAGTGCTAGGAAATGATATCTTAGACCACAAGAAAGTAGTTCACTATCTGATTCCAGAAGGAAAAGAAGGTAATGGGAATCTTGTTCGTCCTGCGGTACATGTTACACGTACATACTATTACTATAAACTAGCACATACAGCGTATGTGAGTGATGATGGCACAACATTACAACCAACTGATGAAGGCCTACAACCTGCACCAGCTACGATTTCATCCTATACATATGACCATACTGATGAAGCAGTTTTATCCCCTACATTAGATGTTGATGCGGTAACAGAACGTTTATTAAACCAGATTAAGGCACAGGATTTAACACAGGTATTTGCTAATGCTACACAGGTTGGTGATATTGTCATCACGAAAACTGCAAATGATACTTTCAGTATCTCCGTATTAAAAGAAGATGGTCTTTCTTATGACATCTCTTACTACACGGATGGATACCCACGTGTTACAGATAGTGATGGAAATCCTATCTACTATGACAATACTTTCCAAGATATCTTATATACAACAGCTACGGATGATAGTTTGGCAGTCGGTGAATATCGCATAACATATTCTCTATCACCTCTTATCTACGATTTAAATCGTATGGATTCTGTACAACATCTCTTTGTAAATCTTGTTGTAGGTACTCGTGATGATAATCGTATAGAGAATGCGGCAGACCGGACTCATATATATACAAGAGTTCCTGAACCAACAACACCTCCTGTCCAAAATACACCAAGGCGTACTCCAAATACAGCTGATAACAGCCATACATCACGTGATGCACTCATACTAGGAATATCACTAATCCTAGCAGCTTGTATTTTCTTAACTCGAAATCATATAGAACATACTTTTAATTAGCATCTATGCATACTATGAATACCCAAGTACTCCTAATCGTAACTTGGGTATTTTTATCTTTCCATTTATTTTTATAAAAGTACTCGAAAAAATAGAGAATAAAACATACAATTAAAGATGGCTAACTACTTAATATATTTTTAGAAGAGGTGAATCATCCCGTGCAACGCGTCCATCAACATTTCAAACATTTTATACTTTTTACACTTATATTATCTATTCTATTTATGCTCATACAGGTCCCTTTTTATAAAGGGCAGGAATATGGATATCAATATAAAAACGTCATGACAAAGTTGAAGTTTCTTTCCATGGAGAAGGATAACTCTATCGATGTCATGTTTTTAGGCGATAGTGAAGGAAAGGCTGCCTTCGATTCACTCAGTCTTTTCCATGAACATGGTATTAGTTCCTATAATCTGTGTACAAATTTTCAATGGGCTATTGATACGGTAGCACTTACAAATCACATGTACGCATCACAAAAACCTAAACTTGTTGTGATGGAAGCTAGTTTCATTCTTACAACTCTTCGTAAACGACGTATCCTTCTTGCAAAGTATCTTCCAATTTTTAATTATCATGAACTCTATAAACAATATCTAATTCATCCTGATAAACCGGATATATTGAAAGGATTTAGCCCAACCGATAAGGCTGTACCATTTACTGGTTCTTTAGAATATATGATGGAAGATACATCCTATTATCCAATTGATGCATGGACATTAAACTACTTACAACAGGTCAAGGAAAACTTGAAAAAACAAGGCACAAAGCTTCTGCTAGTCAGTACACCAAATCCACTCTATTGGAATACTGCTAAACACAATGCCATTCAAGCATGGTGTGATCAAAACCAAGTCACTTCTGTAGACTATAATCTAAAACTAGATGAGTTAAATATGAACTGGCAAGAAGACTATCGTGATGGTGGCGACCACCTAAACTCTAATGGTGCTAAAAAGTTCATAAAGGTGTTAGGACAATACCTACAAGAGAATTACAATCTCAGTGACCATCGCAACGATAGTGATTACGCAGATTGGGAAGAAGATTATCAAACACTCTACGGAGGTACAAAATGAATAAATTAATGTACTCCGCACCACTGTATTTCATCATTTTCTTGCCAGTGGTTGTTGTGCTATATCAACTTTGTCCACAAAAGTTTAGAAAATATATACTGTTACTGGCTAACTATGCATTCTTCTATACATGGTCAAAGTTCTTCCTTGTATATCAAGTAATTACCATGGTCATAACATATGTATCTTCGAAAATTATTGACCATACATTAAACAAGAAAACCAAGAAGTTCATTCTTTTTTTAGCAATTGTAATAAACCTTGGCGTATTAGTGATACTGAAATACACAAACTTCTTGGGTGAAAACATCTTCGCTATCTTCCATCAAAGATTTACAACTGTGCACTTTATTACTCCAATCGGAATTAGTTATTATACCCTACAGATGATTTCCTATTTAATGGACATCTCTAGCGGAAAGATTCATGCTGATCATAGTATTGTAGATTTTGCGGTATATGCAAGTTTCTTTCCTACTTTGATTCAGGGCCCAATTACACGTTTCAATGAAATCAAAGATAGCATTCTCACATGTAATCCAATTACATATCAAAATCTGAAGTTTGGTAGTCAACGAATTCTATTTGGATTAATGAAGAAGATGATTATCGCAGATCGACTCGATCCTGCGGTGAGTAAAATCTTTACATCATACACACAGGATGGACTATTTAGTTTGATTGGTGCTGTACTATGTACAATCCAGTTGTATATGGACTTCTCTGGTATTGTGGATATCTGCTTAGGTAGCGCAGAAATCTTTGGTATCAAGTTACCCGAAAACTTTAGACAACCATTCTTTGCGGAGAACGCTTCCGACTTCTGGCGTCGTTGGCATATTACACTAGGTACCTTCCTACGTGACTATGTCTTCTATCCAATTTCACTCGCCAAAACAACTCGCCGTCTATCAAAATTCTTTACAAAACATTTTGGTAAGGCTGCCGGTAAATTTATTGGTCCATTGATTGCATTATTTGCGGTATGGTTATTAAATGGTTTATGGCATGGTCCTTATTGGTCTTACATCTTCTATGGTCTATATTACTTCTGTTTTATGGTTCTAGAAATACTGTTGAAGAAACCTGTTGATGATTTCTTAAAGAAACATCAAATTGATAATAATCATACTGGCTTACGTATCTTCAGATTTGTAAAGCTATTGATCGTTGTAATCATTGGTGAACTATTCTTTAGAGCCAAAACATTAGCAGTTGGTTGGACGATGTTTAGCAGTATCTTTACAAACTTCCATCTATCCACATTTAAGGATACATTACCATTCTTACGTTTAGATATGATTGACTGGAGTATTGTAATTGTAGGTATTGTCATTATTTTCTTAGTAGATTTCTATAAAGAATTCCATGGTTCTATACGTAACGCAATTGAACAAAAACCAACATGGATACGTTGGTCAATTATTTATACTTGTATATTCGCACTCCTCATTTTTGGTGCCTATGGCCCTGGATATGATATTGTTGCGATGATATACGCAGAATTCTAATTGTGTAAATACCTTATATAAAGGATGGCAATTTCAGCCATCCTTTATCACTATTTGTATTTTTCAGCCTGTGTAATCCACATTTGGTAATATAACCCTTTTCTATTCATTAGTTGGTTATGATTACCTTCCTCTATAATCCTTCCATTATCTACAACCAAGATACGATCCATATCACGAATGCTTGATAGTCGATGTGCAATTACAATTGTAGTTGTAGTACTTGCCATACTATATATTAGTTTCATCACTTGCTCTTCTGCTATTGGATCTAATGCTGAACTTGGCTCGTCAAATAATAGTAATCCAAATTCACCATCCAATATACGAGCAATCGCAAGTTTTTGTATCTCACCACCTGACAATACAATTCCATTATCAGAAAATTCTTTTGTTAGTTCATTTTCATGATTTTTTAATTGTTGCGTGAGGTGAACTTTATCTATAGTAAAGGATATGCCATCTTTTTGATGTTCTGAATAAATATCTAAATTATCCTTTATAGAAAATGCATATACATTTGAGTCTTGAAATACTGTTCCAATATACTTTCTATACCTGTCTCTTATACACATCTGACGCTGCCGACGAAGAGGATAGTGTAGAT
>CALBKL010000201.1 GCA_937895985.1 uncultured Solobacterium sp. | reverse complement strand
TTGCGATATTTGCGGGTGATGACCATTGGGCATATTGGCACCAAGCAGACCGTTTCAATCGTGTTCTGGATATATTCTTAAAGGAGACGGCATAGTATGGAAAGATGGATACTTGCAGTTGCGACAATTGTCGCAATGTTGATACCAACAAAACATGCATTACACATGTTTCAACAGAATCGCTATGAAATAGGCAGATATAGTAAATGGCTTGTTGGAAATAAAAAGATGATACAGGACATGCTCGTTACAACGCTTTGCTATATCGTTGTTGCAGGATTGTTAACATATTTTGCAGGATTTAAAATCTTTGCATGGGTATGGTTTGTACTGCTACTTCTTGTTACGGGTATTAATGTTATTCGCGAAAAGAATAAAAAGTACATAAAGCCACTTGTTTATACAGGCCGTGTAAAACGCCAAATCATAATCATGGCTCTATTGCAAATTGGTTTGATACTTCTCAATCATAAATTCTTACCACAGTATGCATGCATATCTACACTAGTGATTATCTTACCTTGGATTTTAATCTTCTTTGTAGGATGGATTACTTCACCAATTGAAACATTTGTAAAACAGTGGTTCATTGGACAAGCAAAGAAAATTCTTCGTGAAGATAAAGATTTAATCAAGATTGGTATTACTGGTAGCTATGGTAAGACATCCACTAAGAATGTCATGCAGGCAATGATTGGCGAACAGTTTAATACATTAATGACACCAGCTTCTTACAATACACCGATGGGTATTACAATTACGATTCGTACTTTATTAAAACCGATTCATAAAGTATTTGTATGCGAGATGGGGGCTGACCATGTTGGTGAAATTACTTACTTAATGAAGTTTGTACAACCATCGATTGGTGTTGTAACTTCGATAGGACCTCAACATCTAGCAACATTTGGCTCTCAAGAGAATATCATCAAAGAAAAGATGCAGATGATGGAACTGTTACCAAAGAATGGCCTTGGAGTCCTGAACTATGATAATGACTTTATCCGTAACTATCACCTAAAGAATCCAGTTAAGACAGTTAGTTATGGAGTAAAGAGTAGAGATGTAGATTACTACGCAGATGATATTACTTACACACGTATGGGTTCATCTTTTACGGTCGTTCATCGTGATGAACGTGTACGTATCGAAACAAAGCTTCTTGGCGAATTAAATATTCTCAATATTCTATCCGCAATCTGTGTCGCAAGACATCTCAATGTGCCATGGTCAACGATTCAACGTGCAGCTAAGACAATGAAACAAGTAGAGCACCGCTTAGAACTAAAGACAATCAATGGCTATCGCTTTATCGATGATGCGTTTAACTCTAACCCAGTAGGATCCGCAATGGCACTCGAAGTACTATCAATGATGCCGAACACACGTTATGTTGTAACACCAGGTATGATTGATCTTGGTGCAATTCAAGATGACGCAAATAAAGAATTTGGTCGTAAGATGAAGGGTAAAGCAGATGAGGTTATCCTTGTTGGTGAAATTCAAACAAAGCCTATCTATGAAGGTCTAGAAGAAGTTGGGTTTGATATGAACCGTGTTATCGTTGTAAAGACAGTCAAAGAAGCGTTTGCCCATATCTATCGACATGCATTACCTACCGATACAATTCTATTGGAAAATGATTTACCTGACGCATTTAGTCACTGATGAAAAAAGTCCACTCACGTGGGCTTTTAGTTTGTCTTAATTGTTTTGATAAAGAAGAAGATACCTAATATAAAGAAGAATGCGATACTTCCTACACCAGCACTAATTGAACCAGTTAACTGCGATACAAGCGAAACACACGCTGTTCCTAAGAAAGCTGCACCCTTACCACAGATATCCATCAATCCAAAGTATTCACCAGACTGTTCAGCTGGAATAATCTTGGTGAAATAGGAACGGGATAGAGCTTGAATACCACCTTGGAATAATCCTACACATACCGCAAGAATCCAGAATTCGACTTGGGTATCTAAGAAGATTGCAAAGATTGCGATACCAAGATATGCAAAGATACAAAGTAGAATTAATCGTGTTGTATCAAATTTCTGTGCTAATCGACCAAATGTAAGAGCAGCAGGGAAAGCAACAATCTGTGTTAGTAGTAATGCAAGTAATAAACTTGTGCTACCTAAGCCTAACGCTGTTCCGTACGCAGTCGCTAAATCAATAATTGTATAAACACCATCGATATAGAAGAAGAATGAGATTAAGAATAAGAAGATTTTCTTGTGTTTAGTTGCATTTTTAAGCGTATTTCCTAGGCGTTTAAAACTCTCTGCAATAGCATTCTTCGTATTTTCGATATAATGTGTTTGTTTATATGTCTTTAATAAAGGTAATGAGAATACAAACCACCAAATAGCTGTAATTGTAAAGGCAATCGTCATTGCTAGACTTCCTGAAATTCCAATCTTTTTACCACCAAGAATCACTGCAAGTGATAATACAAAAGGAATACAGGATCCGATATATCCCCATGCATATCCTAATGAGGATACGCTATCGAGACGTTCTTCTGTTGTGATATCTCCTAACATAGAATCATAGAAGATGATACTGGAAGAATATACAGCCTTTGCGAGAATGAAGAATATTAGGAACATCAACCAATGTGAGATAAATCCCATAAGAAAACATAAGATAGAACCGGCTAATACAGAGATAAAGAAGATTGGTTTTTTAAATCCCTTGAAGTCTGTGATTGTTCCAATAACTGGTCCTAGGAAAGCGACACAGAGTGTTGCGGCTGATGCGGCATATCCCCAATATGCTAGATAACTAACAGATGATAGTCCATCTTTCTCCGCTAAACTATTAAAGTATAGCGGCATAACTGTTGATACCAATAGTATGAAGGCAGAGTTACCGACATCATATAAGATCCAGTCTTTTTCAGCCTTAGTAAGTTTTGTAAACATAGTTCAATCTCCCCTACGATATTGATTATGCGTTAAAACAAGTTATGAAACAATTATTTTTGTAACAAATATGAAAATTTCATATAGTGAACACAATGAAAAGGATGATGCGACAATAATGAAAAATCCTATAAACTATATTTCATAGGATTTTACGTATCTACCTTCATATGGATGGTACTCTGGTTGTGCAACGATATTATGTTGAACTAACAATTCATTTACTGTACCGAAAATCAAATGATAAATTTCATTTGCGATATCACGAATATCTACATTGTGTTGAATTGATAATAAGTTTTGTTC
>CALBKL010000200.1 GCA_937895985.1 uncultured Solobacterium sp. | reverse complement strand
GATACAAACTTGATTACACCAACCAATGGTGAACGTTTCCGTAATATTACTTATACACGCATTATTAAAGACCACGATGGTAATAAATCAATTGTTATGGTTTATAGTAATATCACACCGATTTCTACGACAAAGAAGACATTGTCAATGCAGATGTGGTATATCTCTGCAATTATCTTGGTTGCTGTTCTGGTATTAACCTATATCATGTATCGCACGATTGCGCGTCCACTGATTTTAATTAATCAATCTGCGAAAACATTACCGGAAGGAAAGTACGAACGTATAACAGTTCAAAATTATCGTGAGGCAGAAGAGTTAAACGATACACTCTTAACGGCAGCTGAAGATATTCAGAAAGCCGATAAAGCAAAGCGTGATTTGATTGCGAATGTTTCCCATGACCTTCGTACACCACTTACCATGATTTCTGGTTATGGTGAGATGATGAAGGATCTTCCAGAAGAGAAGACAGATGAAAATATTCAAGTAATTATTGATGAATCCAAACGCTTAACGTCACTCGTCAATGACTTATTAGATTTATCGAAACTACAAGAAGAAAAGATTCATTTAGAGAAAGAAAATTTTGACTTAACTAAGGTATTACACACACAACTTCAAAAATATGATGTCTATCATATGCAAGAGGGATTTACAATCGATACAGAGTTATCAGCAGAAGCAATCATCAACGCAGATATCAAACGTATTGAACAAGTATTTAACAACTTCATGACAAACGCGATTAACTATAGTGGTGATAAGAAACATATCATTGTTCGTGAAATAATAGAGCGTGATAAGGTACGTGTAGAAATACAAGATTTTGGAGAAGGTATTGCAAAGGAGGATATCTCTAAAATCTGGGACCGTTATTACAAGATTGATAAGGAACATGTTCGTGTATCAAATGGTTCTGGTATTGGTTTAGCTATTGTTAAAGAGATACTTGAATTACATAATGCCAAATATGGTGTTATTAGTAATCTTAAAGAGGGTAGTACATTCTGGTTTGAGTTTCCTATTGTTAAATAAAAAGTCATGTACTTCATAATGAGAGGTACATGACCTTTTTAGATTATTTTGTTTGCTAAGTAATTGATATCGGAAATAATTTGTTGTTCAAATTGATTCGTATCTGCATGTTTTAAGACAAGTATTTTACTATTCTGGTTTGTTATAAATACCGTTTGTCCTCGTGTTTCTTCGCCAGAGAGGATAATATCACAATCACAATTTTCACCTTCAAAAATTTCTGGATGTAGTAAGTATTCGGTTACTGCCAAATCAAAAATTGTATGCCTTATGCGATGATGTTGGCGACCATATATTGCAAAGAAATCCATAATGCCACCAACCATTTTTGTTAAATATCGCTCATCGTGTATCCAACTTTGTACTGTTGCTTCGCTGATGGTGCAATCATCACAACATTCAAGTGGGATAATCACTGTTGAAACTTTACCAGAGAATACTTCTTTTGCCGCATGTGGGTCGGCATAGATATTAAACTCCGCATGCGGAATTACATTACCTTTGTACCAAGAACCACCCATTACAACTATCTGTTCAATATGATGAATGATTGTAGGCTCTTTCAGTAATAAATTGGCGATATTTGTTAAAGGGGCGAGTGCCATAATGGTAACTGGTTCAGGGGAAGAAAGAATCTTTTCCTTCATAAATGAAATGACATCTTGGTTCGTTGTTTTCAAATTATGCTTTGGAAAGTCAAAGCCTTCTAGGCCATTATATCCATGTGCAGCTTGTGGTGATGGTGGATAAACAAGCGGATGTTCAGCCCCCATACATACTGGAATATCTTCTCTATGAATATAATGGAGGACGTTTAACATATTCTCTGTGATAAGAGGTACTAGGTTATTGCCACATACTGTTGTGATACCGAGAATATGAAAGGTATCTGGATGAGCAATTGTAGAAAGAATGGCCATTACATCATCATGACCTGGATCGCAATCAATGAGTACATATTTTTTCTTCATTATTCTCCCTCAATTCTACAATTTAATAATTGAATAGTTTTATCTGATTCGTTGAAAATCGCAACACATGATGGTTCAAGTGTAAATGAAATCTCAAATTTTTGTGAATTAATATAGAT
>CALBKL010000199.1 GCA_937895985.1 uncultured Solobacterium sp. | reverse complement strand
GTAACTAGAGAGATTGAGACTACTGCAATAAGCGGCCATACATGAAAATAATCAGCTGTTGGAGGTGTTCTTGGAATGGAGTTTGTAATGATGTATCCATTATCTTGATCACCTGTCACTAGTGCTATATATCCTTCTACAGGTCGTTCTTTTACCATATATATAAATGTATTACCATTTGCATCATTCTTTGGGAGATTCTCAAATGTTATCACCCAGCTGCCACTCGAATCTGGAACGATAGTCTCATATCCTACGTATTGTGGTAGTTCACCTGCAATAGCACGGTAAAGTTCTATATCGATACTTTCTAGAAGTCCACTTGAGCGAATATCTTTCCACTCTTTTCTAACACTAATGGAAGTTAAATCACTTTCTCCCATTTCTACTGTACCATTTGATCCAATACCTCCACCTCTTGTTAAGGAGTAGTTACCAGAAATAATAACTCTAGCAAGTGTTTGTGCATTTGTATCTTGCACCACATCGGTATGAAGACCTAGGTATTCGTCATTGATTGCGAGTAGTTGTCCAGATAAATGATTGAGTGGAACTTCATTTCCATCATCATCTTTCCAGTTATAAGCTGTACCACCAAGCATCAGTGGTGATATTTCATAAGTAGGATCTCCACTATGTGCTCCATAATAGTTACTTGCCAGAATATAGATTTCATTTGCGCTTTCTGCCGTATTTGCGTATAACGCAACACCATTCTTCAAATAAATCTTAGTCTGTGAAATTGGGCAGGAAGCGTAGCCACCACCCTCCATCTCTGCCGTATTATTTGTTATTAAGGCATTGGTTAACTTTAATTCACCATTTTGAAATGATGGGACCATACTATTAAATCCATTGACATAGATACCACCACCGCCAAAAGCGAAATTACCCTGTCCCGTTCCTGTCATTATATTATTTGTAATATATCCACCAGAAATTGTGGCAGTCGCATTTTTTCCAATAAAACCAGCTTGTACAAAGATTCCACCGCCACCAGTTCCAGAGCGATTATCATCAATCGTTCCACCCGTCATGACAAGATTATCTTTTCCATTGGAAGCGGAATTAGTACCAAGCGAAATCCCTCCACCCATCTCATCAGAACGATTATGACGAATCATAGCTGCACCACTAATCGTTGTAGTATTTGTGCCATCAGGATATGCAGACCAAGAAGCGATACCTCCACCTGCCGCAACCTTACTACCATCACTAACTGCATGATTGTTTTCAATCACACCACCAGACATATTAAAGTTAGCTCTACCACCTAGGTAAATCCCTCCACCCCAGTTTGCTTGATTATCGTGGATGTATCCACCTGTCATATTTAAAGTACCAGCTTCAATAATCACCGCACCACCAGTACCGATATTGGAATTTCTTACTTCATTATTCTCTAGGACCGTTCCATCCTGTATTGTTGCAATCGCATTCGCTACTCTAATTAAAGAATAGATGGAGCCAGTTGCAGTGATATTATCTTTATTTCCATCAACTGTAATATCATGGAAGATAGTATCTGCTTGGGTCTCTAACAGATAATCTGTAAATGCAGACTCACGCTTTAAGATTGCATTTGTTCCAGCCAATGATATCTCTCCAGAAACCGGAACGGTACCAGTTACCCAGATTGTGATAATGGTTTGATTTGCAGTTGCGATTTCCTTAGCCTTTTCAAATGTCTTTACTGCATTTGTGGCAGTACTGCCATCGTTTGTGTCATCTCCACTAACACCATCTAGATATATTTCAGTTGTTGATGGTGCTCGCAGTAATGTAAGAGTGTTTTCTGAAGAATCTGATGTTTCTTCTATACCTTCATCCTCAGCATGTACTAATAGTAATGAAGCACCAACTGAAAACACTAAAAGTGCTATCATAATAGCTTTGAACCACTGATACTTTTTCTTCAACATTCCTAGAATCATGATATCCCCCTTCTGTGATGTAGTCATATTTATCATTACGTAAAATATTTATCATTTACTAAATATAGTATAGCCTATAACTATATGATTTTTAAGTATTTGTTGAAGAAAACAAGTTTTATAAAATGTTTTATAGAGACAAATGAAAAAATCTTGTCTGTATATACAAACAAGATTTTCATTACTTAATTTAAGCGACATCCTCGTCTGGAAGTTTTTCATCGAAGTCTACAATCTGGCTATGTCCTGCCTCTACTGCTAAAGCAGCCAGGTCATTAACGTTATGAATATAACTTCTTGCCATACTTGCTTGTAGAACCATTCCGACATTCAATCCAGCAACTACATCGATATTACATTCAGCCGCATACTCTTTTGCAAGTGTGCAAGCTTCACGATATGTTGTACTATCTAAAACATCTGCCATGATAAGGATATTGCCACTTTGCTTCATAGATTCAATTGCAGTACGTAGTCTATTAATAAATTGATCTACAGTCTCTTCTAATAGGAAGGACACTGTTGCGTAATCTTCTAACTTTCCAGAAAGGATCTCAACTGCACTACTTACACCTTCTGGAAATTTACCATTACCAGTAATGATCAGCCCAATCATAGTACTACTCGATTCCATTTGGATTCATTTGGGTAAAATTCCATGAATCTCTGCACATCTGATCAATATTGTACTGTGCCTTCCAACCTAATAATTCTAATGCCTTTGTTGGATCAGCATAGCATTCCGCAACATCTCCTGCTCTACGTGGCAAGATTTCATATGGTAATTCTCTACCACATGCCTTGCTATAAGCTTGAACAACCTGTAATACACTATATCCATTACCTGTACCAAGGTTTACCTTTTCAACACCCTTATGCTCTAATGCATAATTAACAGCTGCGATATGACCGTCTGCTAAATCACATACGTGGATGTAATCACGAACTCCTGTGCCATCTACTGTTTTGTAGTCATTACCAAATACACGTACCTTCTCAGTTACACCAATCGCAACACGCGCGATGTATGGTACTAAGTTATTAGGAATACCATTTGGAACTTCTCCTAATAGTCCACTTGGATGTGCTCCAATTGGGTTGAAGTAGCGTAATAACATGATAGACCACTCAGGATCTGACTTACTCAAATCCTGTAAGATCATCTCATTCATTAACTTTGTAGAACCATAAGGATTTGTTGTAGATACTGGGAAATCTTCTCTAATTGGACAGGATTCTGGAGAACCATAAACAGTTGCACTAGATGAGAATACAAGTGTCTTACAACCAGCTTCCTTCATTGCCATATATAGGTTTAAAGAACCAGTAATATTATTTTCATAATATGTTAATGGAATTTCTACAGATTCACCTACTGCCTTATAGCCAGCAAAGTGAATGACTGCATCAATCTTATTCTCCGCAAAAACCTGATCTAACCCCTTGCGGTCTAAGATATCTGTCTTGTAGAACTTTGGCTTTTTACCCGTTAGTTTTTCGATACGGTCTAATACAACTTCTTTCGAGTTGTAAAGATTATCTAATACAACGACGTCATAACCTGCATTCATTAAAGATACACAAGTATTTGAACCAATAAAGCCAGTACCCCCCGTCACAAGAATTGTTTTCATTTTATTTATTCTCCTCTACTTTATAAATAATTTGGAAATATCGTTCCATGTCGCAAATATCATAACACCGATTAGTAGTACCCAACAAACAATCATGATAGCAGTCTTTAATTTTTCATTAAACTGGCGTCTTGTAATCCATTCAAGTACTGTAATCACAACCTGTCCACCATCTAATACTGGCAGTGGCAATAGATTGAAAATACCGACATTCAAACTGATTTGAGCTACCAACATCATATACGCGCCAAAGCCAAGACTTGCATAGGTCGCTGTTGCTTGATAGATTCCAACCGGACCAGACAATTGATTCAATCCCTTACCTCGTACAAGATTTAATAATGCTTGAATCGTCATCGATGTAATGACCTGCATCTCTACCAAACCGTAATACCAACAGTTCAAGATATTAATCTTTACCTGCTCTCCTGCTTTCGCACTGATGCCAAACATATAGCTGTCTGTTTCTTTGTTGTAGGTTGGTGTAACCTCAACTGTTAATGTTTTTCCATCACGCAAGATGGTGAAAGTTTCTGTACCCTTATTATCACCGTTGAACGCTTGGAATTCTAGGAATGTCTTTGGTTCAACGGATGAGCCATCTTCTTTAACAACTTTAATAATACGGTCTCCAGCCTGCAAACCTGCTTGTTCAGCTGGGCTATTTTCTAATACCGTAGCAATCACCGGTTCACTTGATTTTGTAAATGTACCAGTGTGTAACAAGAACATAGAGAAGATTACCCAAGCAAGTAGGAAGTTCATTGCGACACCTGCAAGCATGATACAAATCTTCTTCCATGGTTTTTGGTCTGTAATTCTTCTT
>CALBKL010000198.1 GCA_937895985.1 uncultured Solobacterium sp. | reverse complement strand
GACAAGAATAGGTAAACTAGTTGAAGGGAATATGAAGCTAATGACTGGAAAAGATTGGAAACTTGATAATTGTATTGTGTATTATGAATTGCAAGGCCAAGTAAAGGTAGAACCACTAATGTTGACACTACCGCTCATTCAATCATTTGATACTAATGGTCGTAGTGCAAAAGATGTAATTAAAACATCAAAATGGGCTGAGTTCAAAATAAAGCAGACAAAGGGATATTCATAAGAAGGAGATATATTATGAACAAGAAATTATTAACAGGATTATGTGCAGGAATCATGCTTGTGGGTTTGGTAGGTTGTGGACCTAAGGAACCAAAACAAGATACTACAACAAGTACATCTACAAACGAAACAAAGGAAACAGAAAATAACACAACAACTACTACAAACAACTCTGAAGTAACAGAGAAGAACTTCAAAGACTTCCCAGAGACAGATGAAAAGTACTTCACATATGAAGAGTGGCAAGAAGGTTATGCTATCTATAGTTGCACTTCTGATGACAAGGTTGTTCGTGTACCAAAGGAAATTAAAGGTAAACCTGTTATAGCGATTGCACAGCGTGGTATGGCAAATCTTGAAAAATGTGAGGCAATCGTCTTACCAGATACAGTAAGATATGTTGGAGAGTCATCTTTTGGTCGAGATAAAGCATTGAAGTACATTTATTTAGGAACATCTTTAGAAACTGTAGATGATCACGCATTTTTAGGAGCAAGTTCTCTAGAGTCTGTTGTATTTCCGGAAGGAACAAAATCAATTGGTGAATTGGTATTTTCAGACACACCATCAATCAAATCGATCACAATACCTGAAAGTGTAACTGAAATAACAGACTTATTCTACTTCCCGGAAAATTCAAATAAGAATGTAGAAATTCATACACCAAAAGGATCAAAAGCAGAAGAAGCTGCGAATAGTTTAGAACTCAAAGTAGTAAATGACTAAAGGGGAATAGTATGAAAAAGAAATTATTATCGGGCTTATGTGCAGGAATCATGCTTGTAGGTTTAGTAGGTTGCGGACCTAAAGAACCAAAACAAGACACTTCAACAACAGAAACAAAGGAAACTGAAAATAACACAACAACTACAACAAACAGTTCTGAAGTAACTGAGAAGAATTTTAAAGACTTCCCTGAAACGGATAAGAAATATTTCAGTTATAACGATTGGAATGAAGGTATCGTAATCGAAGGATGTTCTTCTGAAGAAAAAGTAGTTGTAGTACCTAAAGAGATTAATGGTAAACCAGTATTAGCCATCGGCGAAAGAGGACTAGCCAACATGCAAAACTGTGAAGCGGTTGTTTTACCTGACACGGTGAGAGTTATTTCAAAATCTGCGTTTACAGTGGATAAGGTAATGAAGTTTGTTTATTTGGGAACTTCATTAGAAAAGATTGACGACTTAGCATTTAATGGATGTAGTAAATTAGAATTTGTTGAGTTTCCAGAAGGTCTTGAATCAATTGGGAAATTAACATTTTCTCATAATGTAGTTATCAAATATATTAAAATCCCGGCAAGTGTAACTGAAATAACAGACGTATTCTACTTCCCAGAAAATTCAAATAAGAATGTAGAAATTCATACACCTAAGGGATCAAAAGCAGAAGAAGTAGCTAATAGTATTGGACTAAAAGTAGTAAATGACTAAGCAGTAAAGATTAACTGACAGAAAGGATGGCAGTAAGATGAAAAAAGATAGTAGAAGAGGTACAGTAATTGTTGAGGCAAGTATTTCACTTATGATTTTTATGTTATCAATATATGCTATCCTTTCCGTTATTCGTTTAGCATATACACAAGAAAGAGTCGCAATAGCTGCAGATATTTCCGCGAAAGAAATTTCTGAGTATTCTCACATTATCTATGCTACAGGAATAGAAGGAAAGTTTAATGGTAAGGACGGTGGCTCTTCAAAGGTAGCAAACTTTTTATCAAACGATACTGTTGTGGATGGATTAAAAAAAATATCTGAAGCGTTAAATGGAAATGAGTCTACTTTGGGTAAGTTGACAGGGCAAGCTGCTGACTTATTGGGTAGTTTAAAGCATGATAGTATAATTGGAACAGGAACAAATTATCTTGGAGATGCATTGTCTGCAGCACTAATTAAACTAAATTTGAAGACAGATCAAATGGATGCGAACACATTCATGCAGATGTATCATATTAAGAATTTGGATACATCGAAGTCCAGCATTATTAACGATGGTAATCAAGAAGGTAATAGTGGGAAAGTTCTAATTGTAGTTAGATATACAATTGAATTACCAATTTTCAAGTTCTTTAATCTAGAAATAAAAAAAGGTATTGATTGTGTGAATTTTTCTTATACAGAAGTGTGGGGGTAAGTAATATGGATATGATAACTAAGGTAATTGGCCTCATTATTTTGTCAGTAGGTTTATGTTTCCTATTTCTGTATGTATCAAAATCTGAAAAGTATGATGAGAACGAGAAGTATGTAGAAGATAAAATGAATCAGATTATTACAAAAATCACTGATTCATTTGATATTAAACTATTATCTGTAAAGTTCTGCCTGGATATTGTAATTGCATGCATGTTATTACTGTTTTACCAGAATACATTTTTAGATAGTTTAAATACGATGGTATTAGTAAATGCTTTGTTTGCTATTACACTTTATGATTTAAAGTATCACATTATTCCAAATCGAGCATTGATTACTTTACTTGGTATTAAAGTAATAGTTGTACTATTAACTATTTTTACAGCAAAAGAAATATCTGCTCTGTTT
>CALBKL010000197.1 GCA_937895985.1 uncultured Solobacterium sp. | reverse complement strand
CTGAAGATGGTGATCGTATTTTACTTGTAGGTCATGGCATGTATCAAATCTGTACGATGAAGTTCTTGCTGGGTATTGATCTTGAGGCTTTACGTCAAGAATGCGATGAATCAGGTCGTAGTATGATTCCAAATGGTGGAATCATGGTATTTACATATGAAGATGGTGAATACCAGATTCAACAAATTCCGGTAGAGCCAAAGAACTTCGAATATAAGATGGAAGATAAGACGGTGCATCTCTACTATGTTAGACACGGGGAGACTTTGTTTAATCACTATAATCGTATGCAAGGAAGAAGTGATAGCCCACTGACTGCACAAGGAATTGAGCAGGTGAAGTTATCAGGGAAAGCATTACATAACATCGATTTTGCGTTTGCGTACTGTTCAAGTGCAGAAAGAGCACGTGATACTGCAGCGTATATCTTAGAAACGCATGATATCAGTGCAATACCAAATCGTGATCTAAGAGAGATTGACTTTGGTACCTATGAAGCTAGAGTGCGTGACTCTATCATGGATGAATTATATGAACGCTTTAATCCACGCGTTGACTTTAGCGATGTCGGTGGGGAAAGCGAAGAACAAGTGATTGAACGTATCAAACGAATATTAACGCTTGCGGTTGCACGCGCAAAAGACAAAGAAAATGTACTACTAGTAGCACATGGTTCACTATATATGACGATGATAAAGTATTTATTTAATATTTATCGTGCAGATTTAACCGAACAAATGAAGGCGAAAGGGAAACATATCATGCCGAATGGTGGGATTGCGAAGTTCACTTTTAGCCAAGGAACATATCAGTTAGATCAACTAATGGTAACACCAGAAGAATTTGTGGAGGTTCAATAAATGGGATTGTTTGATATCTTTCGTTCAACAGACATTAACGAAGAACTTAAGACAATGAAAGAAACACCAGGAGCAGTACTACTGGATGTTAGAGAAGTGGATGAATATGAAGAAGAACATATTCCAGAAAGTGTAAATATTCCGCTTTCCAATTTAGAAAAGATTCAAGACATGCATTACGCAAAAGATACACCACTATTTGTCTATTGCCATAGTGGCAGAAGATCTGGTGCAGCAGTCATGATGTTAAGAGGATTGGGTTATACAAATGCCAAGAATATTGGTGGCATTATGCATTATAAGAAAGCATAGAGGATAAAATATGAAACCCTGTTTAATCATTGGTTCAACCGTTTGTGATGTCATTATTAACTTACCAGAGATACCTGCATCTGCACAGGACGCGAATATCTACGGTCAAACATTACAGATTGGTGGTTGTGCATTTAATGTAGTATCGATATTACATCAGTTATCCATGCCATATACATTTCTTTCTCCAGTAGGCACAGGTGTATATGGAAAATTTGTAGAAACAGAATTACAAAAAGCAGGGATTACTACCACTATCCGTACAGCACAAGAAAATGGTTGTTGTTATTGCTTGGTTGAGGATAGTGGAGAAAGAACATTTCTTTCTTACCATGGTGCAGAGTATACATTTCAAAAGGAATGGACAGATTCGCTAGATCTTTCATCCTATGAATATATCTATGCTTGTGGGATAGAGATTGAAGACAAGGATGGTCCACGTATCGTGGATTGTTTAGCGTCATGTGATGGTCAGGTCGTATTTGCGCCAGGCCCAAGATATGCACATATCTCTCAAGAAATCATGAATCGAATCTATGCACTTAAACCAATTTTACATGTTAATGAGATTGAGTTACGTGGTTTAAGTGGTAAGACGGATATCAATGAAGGTCTACAAGAACTCTATAAACGAACAGGGAATATTGTAATTGTCACCTTGGGTGAAAATGGGTCTACAAGCTATGATGGTTCAAACTTTGTACATGCACCATCAAAGAAAGTAACTGTGGCCGATACTATCGGTGCAGGAGACTCACATGTAGGTGCTGTGATTGCAGGATTATGCATGCATGCAAATATGAAAGATATCTTGTTATTTGCAAATGATATAGCAGGGGCAGTCGTATCTAAAAAAGGAGCAGGCTTAGAACCTGCATCCGCATTAGAAATATATCATCAATACTTTTAAAAAGACCACATATGTGGTCTTTCTTACATCTTGGCTTTCTCGAAACGTTCTAATGCGGCAGAGAATGTACCTTGCAGTAGAAGTGCTACCCGATCAACAATCTTTTGTGGATTTTCATGCATGCCATTTTCAATCCAGTCAAATACTACTCCGGCAAAGCTGAATCGATAGAAGGATGCTATGAAATGAATTGTTTCATTTGAAACATTATAATTTTTAGATAGTTCACGAATTACATTTAATAGTAAGTACTCCGCCGCATCTTCTAGCATACGCA
>CALBKL010000196.1 GCA_937895985.1 uncultured Solobacterium sp. | reverse complement strand
ATGTTCAAATACATAATCATATTTGACTCCTAATCCATACAAATAAAACTGCCCAAATTGGAAAACACAGAATGATATAAAAAATAAAGAGAATGCAGTGAAGATTTTTTGATTAATCACTGCATATGTAATAAATAAAACTACACTAACAAAAAGCCCATATGCACCCCAAAAACGAAGACTATCAATCTTCATTCCAAAAGTCACAAACAAGCTAATTGCGAGTAATACCATATTTAGATATACTCCAATAATACGATTTTTTGTAGTATGAATCTTAAGCATCATAGGTTCTTACCAAACTTTCTCTTATGATAATAACGGATGAGTGCCTGTGGTACGAGTCCGTGAAGAATATGCTTGAATGCATAGTAGTTTTCACTGACAGGTAATCCTAATTTCTTTCTCCAATGAAGTGCTAGTTTACATGCGTCAACACGGAATTGGAACTTACGCTTCTTCATTGAAGTACGATTTTCACGATAGTTTAAAACAATCTCGTCTAGATTATATGCCTTCTTATTAGCATACATTAACTTGCACCAAAGATCATAATCTTCTGTACGGCTTGTTAAAGGTGAAACAGTATAGCCACCAACTTCCACAAGATCTTTCTTACGAATCATCACGGTTGGATGAACAATAGGATGATAACGATAGATATTGCGAGCATTCAACTCAACAGTGCACTTACGACTGCCCCAAATACCATCTTCATCAAATAACTTGATATTGGCTGAAACAAGAGATACATCTGGATGAGCATCCAAATACGCAACTTCTTTTGCAAAACGCTCTGGTAATGAAACATCATCATCATCCATACGTGCAATATATTCACCACGTGTATATTCAATACAACGGTTTAAAGACGCAGCTAAACGCAAGTTCTTCTCATTATGAAGAACTTGGAATTTATCTGGATACTTTTCTGCATACCCTTTTAGAATCTGATATGTGTTATCCGTTGAACAATCATCACAAACAACCAACTCCCAATCTTGGAATGTTTGGTCTAAAAGAGATTGAATCGCATCATTAATATATTTTTCGCCATTATAGCTGGCCATAATTACAGATACTTTATACTGACTCATTCAATCCTCCTTTTCTTAATCTTTTTCGATTAATAAATAAATCTCCTTCATCTTCGCCATAACCGCTTCTAGCGAGAAGTTTTGTATAAATGCTTGATTAGATGCTTTATAACTAGCCCAATCACCCTCAAGTACTTTTTGAATTGCATGTAAGCAACTCTCTGTAGAGATTGGGTCAAACAGTTCTCCACGGCTTTCATCAATTAAATCTGAATTTCCACGAATCTTACTAACGACACATGGTAGTCCTGTAGCCATCGCCTCCATTAAACTAACAGATAATCCCTCACGATAGGATGGGAATACAAAGATATCTGACATTGCATAGATTTCTGATACGTCTTTACGATATCCCAGTATATGTACTCTATCGGCAACTTTTAATTCTTCTGCAAGTTTTTGGTTATAGCCATCTAAATGATCAATACCAACAATTGCATAATGTACATTCTCTGGAAGCTGCGTTAATGCATGGATGACACGTTGGTGATTCTTATTCTCATTGAGTTCACCAACGCTAAGTAGTAATGTACAATCCACAGGAATATTTAATTCTGTACGTTTCTTTTGTACATCGATTTTCGCTTTACCAAATTTATTTAAATCGATGCCTACACCAGGTATATACATCGTATGTTTTGCATGCATGTGATTCTTTGCACGCATGTAATCTTCTTGGTTGATTGTGATTAGGATATCCGTCATAAATGATGCATACCACTCTGCTGGATACAGTAATACCCAGTTTTTCTTTGGAGCACCTTTGAAGAAATGGAACCCATGTGCTGTATACATCACTTTTGTATGTGTACTATGTCCCACAAGTCTTGCGATTAAACTAGCAATTGGTGTATGGCAATGGATAAAGGAAAACTTTTCTTGTTTGACGATTCCCTTTAATTGCTTATAACACTGATAATTTTTAGGATCTGTGATTTTACGTGAAAAAGGAATTTGGTAA
>CALBKL010000195.1 GCA_937895985.1 uncultured Solobacterium sp. | reverse complement strand
TCTTTTTGATTTCATCAATATTTTTCTGGATGCGTTCCATATCATTCCAAAGAAGACATCCAGCACGATTTACATCCGCTGGTTTACAACCTCTACGATAACCAACACTAAATAAACCGATTCCACCTGCTTCATCAAACAATAAAGGTCTAGCAGCTTCCTCAATGTTCATCCCTGCCCCAACTGTTTGAACATGATTCTCTTTTGCAAGTTTCATTGTTTGTGCTACACCTTCTTCACCAGCATCTAAGATATGATTATTACATAAGTTCCATACATCTGCATGCATGTTATTCAATACTTTAATTGCCTTTGGATTCATTGCATGAATGAGTTGTTTCACACCAGATGTATCATCTTGTGGTGGCAAGTCAATGAGTGCTCCTTCCACATTTGCTACAACATGATCACCGCTATGCAAAAAACGCAAAACACCATCTGTAATCAGATGCTTATCTTCCCATTTTTTATCCATGTACTTATCAAAGCCAATATCGCCTGTAAATACAAATGAACTCTTCTTTTTCATATCGTCACCATGTTATTTAATCTTTCACATCATAGTATAAGTTTTGTTCTCTTTCAATTCTAATCCTTTATTATCAGATTGATCATCTCAAATTGTAATTGTTGCAAAGATACTATTCTGTCCTTCGACAATCTCAAAACCAGACTCTTGATAAATTCTGATTTCTTCCTTTGCGTTTGCATCCACCAAAGTCATCATTGTATTTGAACCATTCAACCCAATAGCTTTTGATAGCAGTGCTTCTTCGTATCCTTGATTTTGATACTCAGGTAATACAATTAAACTATATGGCTCATTTTGTTTATAAGCATATGTAACATCTAAATATCCAACTAACCGTTCTTGATGAATTGCCAGGAATACTCTGAACCGGTCCAGTGCAGATAATACCCTTTCCGCTGTCCAATAGGTTTCTTTTACGTGCATATCAACGTAGGAGCGTTTCCACTTATCGCTATATAGTCTGTCTCTTATACAC
>CALBKL010000194.1 GCA_937895985.1 uncultured Solobacterium sp. | reverse complement strand
AAAAACTGGAATTTCTTCCAGTTATAGAATTTCGATAAATTTCTTTGTTTCTTCTTCTTTCTTCTGCTCTGTTGGTAATTCAATCTTTAAGATACCATTGTCAAAAGATGCGTGGATATCTGTATCCTTGATTGCATCACCTACATAGAATGTACGCGATGTATTACCGCTGAATCTTTCTTGACGTAATACTTTACCCTTCTCATCCTTCTCTTCTTCTGTAGATGAACGAGAAGCACTGATTGTTAGATTACCATTGAATAAGCTAATGGATACTTCATCCTTCTTGTAACCAGGAACTTCTACTTCTAAGATGTACTTTCCATCCTTCTCGCGAACGTCTGTCTTTAAAATATTATTTCCTGTAAATACTGGTGCTCTAAATACATCATCAAACATATCATTAAATAAATCATTCTTTCTTGTTGTCATATATTTCATATCATATACCTCCTAAGGTCTTTCACCTTACACATACTAATATACTCGTATTTTTAGCACTGTCAATACTTAAGTGCTAATTTTTTTAGATATTTTTATAAGATTATATTTATCATATATAAAAAACCTTTATTTAAAGGCTTTTTATAATTGTCACAGTAATTAAATGATTGCTAATTAATTCCCGTATTTATATAGAATGAAGGATTCATCATCCGATTGTAGGTGGATATCTTTCCCTTCTATCGTGTATCGATAGACTTTCGTTTCATCATTCATTGTCATCTCAAGTTGATTGCCATGATTCTTCCAATGAAAAGCAACTTTCGTCAGATCATCATAATAAACACCTGAATAATCAGGATTAAACTGAATTGTAACATCATCTTCATAGTCCGGAAACCACACTCCTACAAAGTCATACTTTCTTGTCTCTTGATAAAAGAAATTCAAAAAGAAAATCAACGCAATAATTGGTAGTACATTTTTTAATATCTTCACGATGAACGTCTTTTGTTTATTTGATATCTCCATTGTATTTCTCCACATGTAATCATATACCTTTCAGAGAATAATACAAAACGACAGATATTTCTGTCGTTTATTCTGTATATAAATCTCTTAGTTTTTGTAATGCATTCTTATCAAGATTGAATTCTTTTTCAAAGTACTCATCATAGCTAGCGTACTTCTCTTTGATACGTTTTAGTGAATAAGCCGCATTGGTATATGTTACTCCCTCATACGCCAGTAACATACCCGCAAGTTCTCCATCTATTTTTGTAAGAGGAAAATCCTTTTTAAAGCGGTCAACATATTCCTTGCGATATTCATTTGTCAACATATAGTCATATATCGCTGTTTCTTCATCAACACCAAGTGCCAAGAGAATTAAGATAGCTGCTATTCCTGTACGATCTTTTCCGGCAGAACAATGGAATAAGATCGGTACATTACCTGCTATGATATCCTCAAACATTTTCTTGTATGCATAACAGAATGGTAAATTACCATACACCTTATGTGTAAATTCATCATTGCATTCTTTGGAATAGACATTTTCTGCGATGAGTGCAGCTGGCGAAAAGTTTACTTCCGTTCCATCTGCACGTGCCGCAGCAGATGAATGAATGTATTCGGCACCTTGTAGCTCTGGATCTGGTACATCCTTCACTTCTTCCTTTGAACGTAAATCATAAATCTTCTTAATATGCAAAGAATTCAAGATTTCAAGTTCTGCTTGATCAAAGTCCATTAAGCGACTGCTACGAAAGAAATACCCTTTCTTAACATGTTTGCCATTTTGAGTCTTGTAACCACCTAGATCGCGTAAGTTTCTTTTCTTTTCAATGCCGAGAATATCACTCATTTCTTTACCCCCAAAATCCTTTCTGCAGTTTCAATCTGTTCTTTTGTAGGTTGTGGTGTATCCATTAGAGGATAACTGATACCCATCTTCTCGTATTTCGAAATACCTAACACATGATATGGTAACACTTCTACTCTTTCAACAGAATCTAACGTATCGATAAATTCTCTGAGTTTCTTTAAATCCTCTTCGTTTGCGGTAATGCCTGGAACCAGAACATGTCGAATCCACATTGGAATATGATGATCTGAAAGATATTTCGCACACTCTAGAATATTTTCGTTGGATGCACCTGTGAGATACCGATGCACTTTATCATCAATCTCTTTTAAATCAAAGAGTACCAAGTCTGTTACTTTCATTAATCGTTCAAACTTTGAGAAAAATGGTTCTTCATATGTAAATGGATTGCCCGCTGTATCTAAAGTACAGTGGATACCATGCTTATGCGCTAGTTCAAATAGTTCAATCATGAAATCTATTTGTAATAAAGCTTCTCCACCAGATACTGTGATTCCACCACCGTTGACCCAGTAGTTTTTATAGCGTAATGCCTTCTGTAATACTTCTTCTGCGGTATAGAGTTCTCCTCCAGCCATCTCCCAAGTATCTGGATTATGGCAATATTTACAACGCATATTACAACCTTTTAAAAATATAATAAATCTTACTCCAGGTCCATCAACTGCCCCGAAGGTTTCAAACGAATGTATGCGTCCTTTCATATTCTCACTCCTTTATATCATTCTTTTAAAAAATGACTCTGTAGATAACAGAGTCATTTTACCAAACTATAGTCTTGTTTTACACAAGAACAATTACATATGATCGTGGAATGTTCTTGCGATAACGTCCAACTGTTGTTCTCTTGTTAGAGAGATAAACTTAACTGCATATCCGGAAACACGGATTGTGAAGTTAGCGTATTCTGGCTTCTCTGGATGTTCCATCGCATCAACGAGCTTCTCCTTACCGAAGACGTTCACGTTGAGGTGGTGAGCACCTTGGTCAAAGTAACCATCTAATACGTTTACAAGGTTGTTAGATCTTTCAACATCACTATGACCTAATGCATTAGGATCCATTGTCTGTGTATTAGAGATACCATCTAATGCCCAGTGATATGGAAGCTTTGTTAATGAGTTCAGTGATGCAAGTAATCCATTCTGTTCTGCACCATAAGATGGGTTAGCACCTGGAGCTAATGGTGTCCAAGCACGACGACCATCTGGCATATTACCTGTGTACTTACCATAAACAACATTTGATGTGATTGTCAAAATTGAAGTTGTAGCTTCTGAGTTACGGTATGTGTGGTGCTTCTTGATCATTGTGATGAATGTCTTCAATAACCATACACCGATTTCATCTGCACGGTCATCATCATTACCATACTTAGG
>CALBKL010000193.1 GCA_937895985.1 uncultured Solobacterium sp. | reverse complement strand
GTACGCATTATATAACGATGTAATGCGATACCCACTGGAATTCCAACAATACCACCAATTCCAGCAAGTAGATTATTTTCTTTAAAGATATACTTCTTAACCTCAGCTTTTCTAAATCCAAGAACCTTTAAGGTCGCAATTTCACGCTGTCTTTCACTAATATTGACAGTAATTAAATTACTCAGTACAACAAATGCTAGTAACATACTCGATATGATTAGTACCCAAATAATGCCATTTAAACCTTTGACCATAGAGTTAAAGTTATCCAGTAGCCCACTATACAATGAAACACCTTCAACACCTTGCAACGTCGAAATATCATTTGCTAGTAGCTTTTGGGCCGCATCATCACCGGTCGTAGATAGGTAGATGATATTACTACCAGCTTCTTTACCAAATACTTTTTTGTAATACTGACGACTCATTATGACAAAATGATTGATATACATTTCTGTAATACCACTTACTTTTACTTGATGTGGATTTCCATCCTCATCTTCAATAGTAATCTGACCTCCAATATGAACACCCAAATTCTCAGCTAACTTCTCATTGATGATAACACCATCATCAGTCAGCGAAATAGGTTTATGGCCAATCCGTGTACGTAAGTTAAATTCACGATTGATTCCCTCTTGATCAAAGACATGAACTGAAGCAGTCTCATCAACCTTGTCATCATACGTTTTCGTCGTATAAACAAAGCCAATATGCGCATCTGTAACATTATCAGTTGATTGTATTTCTTTTAAAGCTTCCGCTTTTACTTGTTCACTTGCGTCATCTTCAAAACTAGCCATGCCATCATACTGGATAATTTCTTTAAAGTTAATATCAACCATGTTTGAAATGGAATCACGAATACCAAATCCAATTAACATGAGTGCAGTACATCCTGCGACACCGATGATTGTCATAAAGAAACGTTTCTTATAACGAAAGAGATTACGCGTTGTTACTTTATCTGTAAAACCAAGATGATTCCAAATAAATGGAATATTTTCTAAGAACGTCTTCTTACCCATTGGTGGTGCTTTTGGACGCATCAGTTGTGATGGGACATCCTGTGTATCTGCCTTGCATGCAAACCAAGTCGCAATACCCATTGCAAAGATAAATAACATCGCAGTAAACCCAATGAGTCCCAATGGAACAACAAAACGAATCGAAGGTAAGATATACATCATTCTCCATGCATGATAAATAATCAGTGGAAAAGAGCTGAGTCCTAGAATACTTCCTACAACAATACCAATGAGTGTAGCGGAAATCGCATAAAACAAATACTTCGATGTACATTGCCACCTTGTATAACCAAGCGCACGTAGAGTACCAATTTCATTTCGCTGTTCTTCAACAAGACGTGTCATTGTCGTCAAACATACAAGAGCCGCAACTAAAATGAAAAATACTGGGAATACACGAGAGATAGCTTCCATTTGATGAATCGTATTTTTGAAAGTCACACTTGCATAATGAGATTTACGATCTAGTATTGTCCACTTTCCTTCCACTAAATCATCGATCTTCTTTTTCGCATCTGCTAACTTTGCCTTCGAAAGATTCAACTCTTCTAATGCATCATTTAACTTCTTTGTACCTTCTGTAATTGCAGAATTTAATTGTGCTTCACCATCCGCAATCTGTACTCTTGCGTCTGCCAGTTTATTTTCGTTTGTGTATACTGCTTGCCAACCGGTATCAATCTCAGCTTGACCATCTGCAATCTTTTGGTTTAACGTAGACTGTCCTTGATTGAGTTGTTGTTGGCCTTGGTCAACTGCAGCTAAACCATCCGTAATTTGTTGTTGAGATGCAGGAATCGTCACTGTTAAAGCATTCTGAACAGTTGCTAGGTCATTTGTATATTGTGTTTGTAAGTTCTGTAACTCAACTAATCGATCTTCCTTTGTAGAGGCAGTCAATGAGAAGTTTTGATCGATTTGTTGTAAGTGATCATCTAAAGCACTCTGTAAATCCCCAATTGTTTTGCCAGCATATCCTTCTGGAAACATTGCATCACATAACTGTCTTAAATCAGCTCGAAACATTGTTAAAAGCGATACTGGTGTTGTCGGACTAATTCCATATTGTGCGATACCTTGTCGAAATTGGATTTCTGTTTGATATAACGTAATCGCATCTGGAATTGCAGTTAAGGCTATGGTAAGATCGTGCTTATTCTGTTCCAGAGTAGACTTTTGATCATTTAAAGTTTGTTGACTGGATTCTAGTGTTGCACGATTCAGGTTGATGATTTCCTGTTGATGATCAAGCTCTGCTTGTCGGTTAAGCTTTTCTGTATTTAAAGCATTTTGCGCACTAACAAGTTTATCTTTTGCATTCGCAATCTCTACTTCCCCAGTAGCGACATCTGCTCTACTTTCAGATAGTTTTTGTTGAGCATCCGCAATTTCTTTTTGATAGCTATCTAGTGCATCTTGGTATTGCTTTGTTCCATCGATGTACTTTTGCATACCATCGTTGTACTCGCTCATTGCGTCTTCTTTAATCTTATGTGCAGTTTCTGTTTGTTGTGTTGACGCAAGTGCTTCAATCTTCTGTTTTACTTCCGCGATGTAAGTATCATACGAATCTGAAAATGAAGATAATTTTTTACCATCTTCCGTTAATATATTTAGTTCTAAATAATTCGAAGAATCAAATGCAGAAGAAGGAATATAGAGATATGAATTAATTGGTAAGTTATCTAAAGTACTTGTTTCTTTAGACATGTTTAGATACAGAGGTGTATCAATTACACCGACAACCGTTACTTCCTGCACTGGTAAAACACCACTTCTAGAACCATCAGGGAGTGACAGTTTAACTGTATCCCCTACTTCAAAACCAGATTTAATATTTCCACTTCGCTCCGCAACGACCTCATGGTCATTTTGCGGCATACGTCCTTCTACCAGCTTGAAGCGATTAATTGTATGTGTTGAATCATAAGAGTGTATACGTACAAGTTGTGTTCCTTCACCACTCGTCGCAATCTCATCCACAAAGTAACCTGGCTCAACTGTACTAATAGAATCAACCTTCTTTAAGGCTTCTATATCATCCTCTCTGAATCCATAATTCGAGTAGATCGTAAAATCCTTTAAGTCATAACTATCATCATAGTAATCTACACTAGCAGCCATCATTGGTGCACTCGCACTGACACCAATAAAAAATGCAACACCAATCGATACAATTGCGGATAGTGAAAAGAATCGACCTTTCGTCGACTTGATTAAGCGAAATACATTTTTATGAAATACCTTTTTCGCCATTACCACTCTATCTCCGTTATATCCTTTGGATGATCATTCTTTTCAATAGAGATGACTTTTCCATTTTTAACATGGCAGACTAAATCTCCCATCGGACAAATTGCTAGATTATGAGTAATGATAATAACAGTCATTCCATGCAAACGTGCTGTATCCTGTAATAACTGTAATATCTGTTTTCCTGTCACATAGTCTAAGGCACCGGTTGGCTCATCACATAAAAGTAACTTAGGATTCTTGGCAATCGCTCTAGCTATCGCCACACGCTGTTGTTCACCACCAGATAACTGAGCAGGAAAATTATGCATACGATTTTGTAAACCTACCTGTTCTAAAACCGTTGCTGGGTCAAGTGGATCTTTACAAATTTCGGAAGCTAATTCTACATTTTCTAAAGCAGTCAGATTCTGCACTAAGTTATAAAACTGAAATACAAAGCCAATATCAAAACGACGGTAGTCTGTTAATTCTTTTTCATTCATCGTATCAACATGTTTACCATCTACAATCACTTTTCCACTGGTGACAGTATCCATTCCACCAAGGATGTTTAAGATTGTACTCTTACCAGCACCACTAGCACCAGCCACAATAACAACCTGTCCCTTATCAACCTCAAAGTTGACTCCATCCAAGGCGTGAATATCAATTTCACCTACATGATATGTCTTTCTAACTTCTTGAAATGTAATATAGCTCATGAGTTTTGACTCTTTTCCAATATAATTGT
>CALBKL010000192.1 GCA_937895985.1 uncultured Solobacterium sp. | reverse complement strand
CAAAACTAGTGAAGACAAAGAAGATCGGTAAGAATGTCTATTATTCCATGGCAGATGAACATATCGAAAAGATTTACCAGATGACATACGAGCATATTAAAGAAGATGACTAAGATTGTAGCGATTGACTTTGAAACTGCCAATAACAAAATGGCGAGTGTTTGTTCGGTTGGTATTGCGGTTATGGAAGATGGGGTCATCATTGATCACTATTACTCTTTGATTAAACCGGAAGAAAACGTAAGTTATTTTTCCCCTTACAATATCCGTATCCATGGCATCACAGCTAGTGATGTTAAGGATGCGCCAACATTTTCAGAAATCTATCGTGAATTAACAGGATATTTTGAAGATGCGGTGATTGTGGCACACAACGCTCGATTTGATATGAACTGCTTAAAACAAGCCTGTTTAAATACAGGCATAAAGATACCGCTAATCGAGTACTTTGATACGGTGGAATTATGCAAACGTGTATTTTCCAATCTCGAACATCATCGTCTGAATGATGTATGTGAGTATATTGGAATTGAATTAGATCATCATAATGCATTAAGCGATGCGAATGGATGTTTGGAAATCGTAATGGCCGTTATGAATCTGGTTGGAGAGTACGATATTTACCAACTACTAGAACGTTGTCAAACAAAATTATATCAGTTGTAAAACGAACAATGAATATACCTATATTCGTTGTTTTTTTATCTTATTTAAAAATTAAATAGCAAATAAAAAATATTGTAAAAAACAATATTAAAAATGATTACAATTCCCTTTTTGCATGATAAAATAACTCCATTATTAATGGGAGGACAAAAGGAATGAAGAAAGTCAGAGTGATTAGTTTTCTTTGTGCTCTGCTAATGGTATGTAGTATTTGTGTAACCACAATTTCTACAGCGGTATTCGCAGATTCATCAACACCAACAACACAACCAGTACCAACTACTAGAACTTATACAGTTCGCCATGTACGTCAAACATTGTCTGGCAACTATGATGACGAATCCTTGGCAGAATATGAAACTCTTACAGGCAATGTAGGGGATATGACAC
>CALBKL010000191.1 GCA_937895985.1 uncultured Solobacterium sp. | reverse complement strand
GAATGCAAGCATGGTTTGTCCAAAATGTGGTGCGAACTTAAAGATTGAGGCATATAACGATAATTATGATCAAATCGTATGTCCGTATTGTGATTACAAGAGAATTGAACCAAAGAGAAAGTCCACTGCAGAGCAGATGGAACATGAAGAAAACATCGTCTATGCAAAAGAAAAAGGATATTTACGTGCAAACGATGAAATTGAAGAGATTAAGAAGAGACGTACTCGCAAGAGAATCGGAATTTCGATTAGTATATTATTATTTGCGGTGATTGTTTTTAATTTTATTGAAAAGATGAATCGTCCTAAGGTTGATCCATTTTCTAACGTAACCATTGAATGCTCAGGTATTGATGGTAAAGGGAAATGTCAAATGAAATTAGGAGATACCAAAGATGATAAAGGAAAAATCGTTAATACAGGTAAAATCAAATATCAGATTTCTAAAACTGATGAATTCTCAAATGATGATACATTTACAGTGACAGCAGAAAGTGATACATATCAACTGACAGAAAAATCAAAGGTGTATACTGTTAGTGGTCTTGATGAATATCTGAAAAATGTAGATGAACTGAGTCAAGATAATATTGATTTATTTGTTTCAGAAGCTCTAGCAAAACAACCTGATGTTACTAAGAATTCATCTGGTGCTACATTTAACTCCATGAAAGCCAAAAAACTCATCGTTATGTCTAGTGACCAAAATAGTACAGTCTATGTGATTTCTGAAATTAACTATACGTTACAGGATGGTACAAATGTTTCGTATTATCTTTCTACATACTTTAAAAATGTAGTGCTTAGAAAGAACAGTAGTGGTGAATATTCTGTGGCTCATGGAGAATCCATGTATACAGGGAATATGATTAATCTAGTTGGTAGTAGATTCTTTACTGGATATGCAAGCCAAGAGGCAGCTGAAGCAGCAGCTAGAACAACACAAACACCAGATTCAGACTATTCCGCAATTGATATTAAGTAAACGTTATCCATGTGATAACGTTTTTAATACATACATGCATGTATAAAAACCTGTTTCCTATTATGGTGATATCTTTGTTATAATAGATCGCAGAGGGTTAACTACATGACATATTTTTTTCGCTATGAACCAGATGGGGTTCATAACATGCCTATTTTCATCATACGAATTGTATTTATAGCGGTTTTGTTATTTGCGCATACGCAAAAACATAATAAAAAATTGTTAAAGATTTCTTTAACACTTGGATTATTCTTACAAGTAGTTTTGTTTTTCTGGTATTCTGGAAACCCAGTTTTATTTATGAAAGAAGGACTACCAATGTATCATTGTCGATTATCCGCAATCATGCTTGCGGTATCTTACTTCTTGAAGAAAGAAAAGTGGATGCGATACTTTGCATGGCTGGGTTTACTTGGCGCAATCATTGCATTCTCATTTCCAGATCCATCTCCATTCCTATGGCCACACATCACCAATATTACGTATATTGGCAGTCATATGTTACTGGGGATATCTGCAGTCATCATTTTATGTCAAGAGGAAACTGAACTAAATATAAAAGATATTTTCTTATATACAGTAACGATGAATCTTGTGATTTCTTTTGTGAATCATTTTATGGGGAGTAACTACGGTTATCTAAAAGCTTTACCAAAAATGTTTCCTTTTGATTTTGTGCCAATACAGTTATTCTTTATAC
>CALBKL010000190.1 GCA_937895985.1 uncultured Solobacterium sp. | reverse complement strand
ATAGGTTTTTAGTGAAGCCTGTTAAATCTGCAATAGCATATATGCCAAATGCAAAGTATGAGTTACCATATGATGGAGCAAAGGAAATGCTGTTGGTAGATGATGTTGACAACAAAGATTTTTTGACTGGCTTATTCAATTCAATGTATGATGAATTACCTGCACCCAAACCAAAGAAAAATAAATAATTCAATTGGAATTTGTGGAGAAAAAATGATTTTAGAAACGGAAAGATTGATTCTTCGCCCATGGGAAGAAAGAGATGCCAATGATTTATTTCAATATGCCAGTGATCCAGAGGTTGGTCCAAATGCAGGTTGGCCTGTACATACTAGTGTTGAAAACAGTAGGGAGATTATAAAAAGTGTTTTTTCCTCACCTGAGACATACGCTGTAGTTTTAAAAGAAACGATGCAGCCAGTGGGTAGCATAGGACTGATGATTGGCTCTGCAAGTGATAAAGGGATTCCGGATACTGAGGCGGAGATTGGTTACTGGATAGGAGTTCCCTATTGGGGTCAGGGTCTGATACCAGAAGCAGTTCGTGAGATAATGAGACATGGATTTGATGACTTGAATCTGGAGAAAATGTGGTGCGGTTATTTTGACGGCAATACAAAGTCAAAGAGAGTCCAGGAAAAATGTGGGTTCCGTTATCATCATACAAAAGAGAAGGTTCCATGCGCATTGGAAGGTGTTCTTCGCACAGAACACATAACCTGTCTATCAAAGGAAGAGTGGATTTCAATTAAGTAAATCCCAGTTTGTCAGAGTAAGGAGTGTATGACGAAACGGTAGGTAAAAGCGTAAAACCCTTGTAACAAAAGGAAAAATGAAAAGCCGTGAAGTAGCATCTTTATTCGAAAAGAGGGAAAGTATTAGAGTAATAGTTGAAGTTGGGTTTCTAGATACTATAGCCTGCCATGCTATCAATCTATTTCAAAATTTCTTGGAGGATGGAGTTATTATGAATCAAGTTCTCAACCACATCAGTATTTCAGAAGCTGGACAAATTGTGATAACTTTCCTTGAAGGAACAGAAGTTGACTTGTAAGAGACTGCAATCGAAAGGTTGCGGTTTTTTGTGTTGTTTCGTGGTATAATAAGCTAAAACGATAAACGGTATGATTGGTTACTAGCTGTAGGAGTTATATTATGGGTAAGTGGACTTGTCAATGCGGATATCCAATGAATGACCATGCTGCCCCAGACCCGAATGCTTTTTCGGTATTCTCGGATGAGTTATGGGAAGAGATAACGGATACCGCAGATGAAAATAATAAGATTGATTATTATGATATTACTGATGCTTCGTACTATGCTTGGCAATGTCCAAATTGTCATAGCTTGATGGTATTCGGTGAGGATGAGAATCCAAATCGTTATACTTTCTATAAGTGGATAGATTTAGATAGTAAAGAGAAGGAGCTATCTGATCAAGAAACTGATTCAAATTCATCAGATATAGTTTACAGAGTTGCATCAGTCACTTTTTCAGAGTTTGGTGAGGAATACATCTATATTTGTGAGGATGAATCAATCAGGGAAGACCATTTTGTGGTTGTACCTGTTGGAATCAACAACGTCGAAAAGGTTGCTCATGTTGTGAAGATATTTCAGGCTTCGCAAAAAGATATCTCATATCCAATTGACAAGTTAAAGCGTGTGATTAAGCGTTATTCTGATTTTGATAAAGAGAAAGCAAAGGCGATTACAGATGATTTATTAAGGTCAGGTAGATGTTTGCAAATAGATGATTTTTCTAAATCAGTAGCAGTAGACGAATATTTTGATATTTTGCACAATAAACTTGGATACTGGTGGTTGGAACTGAATGGCGTTCCCATTCCAATGAAGGTTGTCCTATTGAATACCAATTATGAAAAGTATCACGTTGACTGCGCTATACATATCAAACCTTACAATATGCACTATAGTACTTTCCAATCGTTAAAGTTATGTACCGACTTTGAGATAGACGCTGCGAGATGGGTCGATGTTATTTCTGATGAATATGTTTGGGGAAATTCCTGGGAACTTGGTGGTATCCAGTTTGGAATTACCTGTAATGAATCACCAGAGTTTGAGGATGAGGTGACACTTGGCAAATACAGTCGTGTCCCATATTATAACGACTGGCATCCAGATTGGAGCGATAGATACGGTTTTAATGTAGCTTGGAAACCACATGAATCTGATGAAGACTTGTCGGTAGACTTTTACATTTCTTAGAGTAATAAATTCGTTCAATAATATAATCACAAAGCCAGTCTAGTTCCGTTCATTCTAACTACTTTAAAGGATTAATTATATGTTTGATACAACTGAGTCAGGTTATTACAATAACGGTGAATCATTTTTTATTAATGGTGGACTACATGATAAGAGTTTACATGAATTATTACCGATAATTCAACATGAGACTGTTCACCATCGAATTTTCCATACATCTTCTTTGGGTCTACTATTGATAATGTTTGAAAAAATATCCCTTACAGATTCTACTAGAGATGAAATTTTACAAGGGGTTAGTAAATATTATAAAAGAATGCAAGAGCAGCTTGCTACATATATAGAAATGTTGAGACTCCTTGAGAAATCTGGAGTGGAAGCATTTAAAAATGAAGCAATATACATGAGAGAATATAATAAAGTATATTTC
>CALBKL010000189.1 GCA_937895985.1 uncultured Solobacterium sp. | reverse complement strand
AGCCCTGTTTTTTCACGAATCATGCTAGCATGATTATTACGTTTTAACTGATTGCAGATTTCAGCTGTTTGACGAGATTGCCAAACGATAGCCTTGTACACAGGAATACCTGTTTTCTTATCCCATACAACTGTTGTCTCACGTTGGTTGGTAATACCGATAGCTTCAATCTGTTCTGGTTTAATATTGGCATCCAGCATACTTTGCATCATACATGACAATACAGATAACCAAATCTCATTAGCATCATGTTCTACCCAACCCGGTTTAGGAAAGTATTGTTGAAATTCTTTTTGTGCAGAAGAAATAATCTTAGCATCATGATTAAAGATAATCACTCGTGAACTTGTTGTTCCTTGATCAATCGACATAATATATTTTTCCATGCGTATACCTCTATTCTTTATAAAGTAAATTTAAGTCCTTATTAGTTTGAGAAATTCATCCTCGGTTATATTTTGATTAAATGCACAATCATATTCTTTTATAATTAATTTTGATTCATCGAAATTGTCTTTTAATACATGTCGTAAATATTCAATATATGAATCATTCATCCATTTAAAACATTCTTCTAAAGAATTAAACTCAGGGTTATTGATTTTTGTATCCATACTATTATCAGGACATGCACTCCATTTATCATTTATGCAAGCAAGTACTTGCGTATGTGTATGGTGAAAATCATTTGAAAGATATTCTAAGAAAAATGATTTGCATGTAATTCCATTTTTTCTACAATATAGTTTTACAAGTTCGCTTAAATCCCAGCACCAACCACAATTATTATGAATAATTTGTTCAGGCGTAGAAAATGAGTACTGATACTTTTTAAAGTCATCATCACCAAGAAAATGTAAATCATTATTTTGATCCTTATATCCATATCTTATTGAACAAACGTAATCAAAAAATTCATCCAAACATAACGACAGAATATCATCTAAATCATTTTGTAATACTAGAGCCATAAGCTACTACTCCTATACACACATATTCCTTTTTAATTATAACGTATTAAAAAGGACTGCCAATATGATAGCAGTCCTAATCATCAATTACTTAGACTTTTTAGTTGTCTTTTTTGCAGGAGCTTTTTTAGCTACTGGCTTCTTAGCTACAGTCTTAGGAGCAGCTAGTTTCTTAGTAACTTTCTTTACAGTTGGTTTTTTAGCTACAGGTTTCTTAGCAACAGTCTTTTTAACAACTGGCTTTGTAACCTTCTTAGCTGCAGGTTTAACTACCTTCTTAGTAGCAACCTTCTTTGTAGTCTTCTTTGCTACTGGTTTAACAGTTTTCTTAGCAGGAGACTTCTTAGCCACTGGCTTAGTTACCTTCTTGGAAACTGTCTTTGTTGTTGCTTTCTTAGCTACTGGTTTTTTAGCAGTAGCCTTCTTCGTAGCCTTTTTAGCAACTGTCTTCTTTGCTACAACAGTTGATTTAACATCAGCACGAATTGCGGCTTGCGCAGCTGCTAAACGAGCGATAGGAACACGATATGGTGAGCAAGAAACATATGTTAATCCAACACGTTGGAAGAATTCGATACTTACTGGGTCACCACCATGTTCACCACAGACACCTAAGTGAATGTCCTTACGTGTTGAACGGCCCTTTTCACAAGCCATAGAGATAAGCTTACCAACACCATTTACATCTACGTGTGCGAATGGATCGTTATCGTAGATATGCTTACTGTAGTAATCATCTAAGAACTTACCAGCGTCATCACGTGAGAATCCAAATGTCATCTGTGTTAAGTCATTTGTACCGAAACTGAAGAATTCAGCTGTTTGTGCTAATTCATCAGCATTTAACGCAGCACGTGGAATCTCAATCATTGTACCGATCTTATAATCCTGCTTCACTCCAGCTTCCTTGATTACTTCGTCAGCAGTTGTACGAATAATCTGTGCAACATAGTCAAGTTCCTTCTTTTCACCAACTAATGGAACCATGATTTCTGGAACTAGCTTCCAACCACGGTGCTTCTTGTTGATGTTGATAGCAGCCTTGATAATTGCGCGTGTCTGCATGACACCGATTTCTGGATATGTAACGTCTAGACGACATCCACGGTGACCCATCATTGGGTTGAACTCGTGTAAGTTTGCGGCAGCAGCCATCAAGTCTTCTACAGAGATTCCTAATGCCTTAGCAACTTCTAATGATTCTGCTTCAGCCTTTGGTAAGAATTCATGTAGAGGTGGATCTAATAGACGGATAGTAACACTTCTACCACCCATTGCTTCAAAGATACCTTCGAAGTCACCTTGCTGCATTGGTTCTAATTGCTTTAATGCAATCTGACGTTGTTCAACGTTTTGTGCAACTACCAATTCACGGATAGCCTTGATACGTTCTGGGGAATTGAAGAACATATGTTCTGTACGAACAAGACCAACACCCTCAGCACCAAAGCTTACTGCTCTTGCTGCATCTTCTGGTGTATCAGCGTTTGTACGAATCTTCATAGTTCTACGTTCATCAGCCCATTGCATGAACTTCTTGAAGTTACCAGAAATTGTTGCTGGAACCGTCTTGATTTCACCACGGTAAACTAAACCTGTAGAACCATCTAAGGAGATGACATCTCCATCCTTGAATACTTCACCCTTTACAGTGAATTGTAATTTAGCTTCGTTAACCTTAATGTCTCCACAACCAGATACACAGCAAGCACCCATACCACGAGCTACTACAGCTGCGTGTGATGTCATACCACCACGTACTGTTAAGATACCTTCGGATACATGCATACCTTCGATATCTTCTGGTGATGTTTCTAGACGAACTAAGATTACCTTACGTCCCATCGTTGCCTTTGTCTTAGCTTCTTCAGCAGTAAATACAATTTCACCACAAGCAGCACCTGGTGAAGCAGCTAAGCCCTTAGCAATTACATCATTCTTCTTTTTCTTTAAGTCATCAGCGTCAAACTGAGGATGTAGTAAGTCATCTAACTGCTTAGGATCAACCATCAGTAAAGCTTGATCCCTAGTTACAAGACCTTCCTTCTCCATATCTACAGCAACCTTTAAAGCAGCTGCAGCTGTACGCTTGGCATTACGTGTTTGTAACATGAAGAGCTTTCCATGTTCAATTGTAAATTCCATATCTTGCATGTCATGATAGTGCTTTTCCAAACGTGCACAGATATCTGTGAAGTCCTTATATGCCTTTGGCATTACCTTCTTAAGTTCTGCAATTGGAGAAGGTGTACGAATACCAGCAACAACGTCTTCACCTTGCGCGTTAATTAAGTATTCACCAAATAATTTTCTTTCACCTGTTGCAGGGTTACGAGTAAAGGCAACACCTGTTCCACAATCATCACCCATGTTACCGAATACCATGGTTTGAACGTTTACTGCTGTTCCCCAAGAACTTGGAATATCATTCATCTTACGATAGAAGATAGCACGATCATTATTCCATGAACGGAACACAGCTTCGATTGCACGTTCTAATTGTACTGTTGGATCCTGTGGGAAATCTTCCTTCAATTCTTTCTTATAGAAAGCTTTGAAACGATTTGTTAATTCGAACATATCCTCAGCATCTAATTCGATATCCTGAGTAACGCCCTTCTTTTCTTTAACTTCATCAATGATTTCTTCAAAACGTGATTTGGATAATCCCATTACAACATCAGAGAACATCTGTACGAAACGACGATAAGAGTCGTATGCAAATCTCTTGTTGCCAGACTTTTCTTCAACAACCTTAACAACTTCATCATTCATACCTAGGTTAAGAATTGTGTCCATCATACCTGGCATAGATGCACGTGCACCTGAACGTACAGAAACAAGTAAAGGATTCTCTAATCCACCTAATTTCTTACCTGTTGCCTTCTGTAGCATTTCAACATGCTTGTGAATTTCGTCCATGATATTCTTATTGATTTTCTTACCATCTGCGTAATATGCATTGCACGCTTCAGTTGTGATGGTAAATCCATCCGGTACTGGCATACCTAAAATGCTCATTTCAGCAAGGTTAGCACCTTTACCACCGAGCAGTTCACGCATGGAACCATTACCTTCAGAAAACTTATAAACATACTTTTTAGTAGCCATTATAGCCTCCCTTTATCTACTGTTTGATTATAAAGCAACCGGTTACATTTCTCAATACATACAAATCACTTTTGTGAGATTATCCAAGAAATTAACTTACTCTTTTCCATGCACGCATGAAACAGAAAAGACGATATCTTATCGATACCGTCTACTTAATTTGTTATTTTACATACTTTTTAATGAAGTCAAAGAATCGTGGGAAGTATTGTGGATCACTTGTTAAATTACCAAATCTGCCCTGCTCTGAAACATACATCTCTTTCTTGCTTGCACAAGAATAATAGTTATCATACGCGTGGCTAATTGGAACGACGTGATCTTGTAAACCATGTAGGAATAACATCGGAGTTACAGCGTTTCTTAACTGACGTTGTGTACTAATATCATTGAGACTAAAATGCAATACTTGTCTTACATAGAAGTCGACAGATGGCATCACAAACTTACCATTAAACTTTGTAATATCCTGCACTTGCGTTTGGATGATATCTTTGATTTCTTTATATCCACCTTCTGCGATTGCACACTTTACATTGCGTGGTAAATAATCACCAACCGCATTCATAACAGAAACTGCACCTACATTCATTCCAAATAATACAATCTCTGCCAGTGGATCAAGATTGACTAAGTAGTTAATCCAACTGATTAAATCAAAGTGCTCACACCAACCAAGACCAGTATATTTACCTTCCGACATTCCATAACCACGTGCATCCGGTGCTAAGATATTGAAACCACGATGGTCAGCCTCCCACATGTGTTCTAATAACGTTCCACTATAAGACGCAATTCCATGTTGGATGATAATCCACTTATGAGAATCCTCTTGGTTCACGATACGTAATGCATGTAGTTTTAACCCATCATAAGAATCAATGAAATCATCAAAACGATTACTATGTGCAAACCACTCATTTCTTTCCATCTGTAATAATGGTAACTGCATTGACGCACCACATTTTTGTAAAAATCTACTATTTTGTAAATCAAACGCATTGCGGAATACATAGTATCCAGCTCCTGCATATGCACTTGCACCAGCGACCGCAGTAACACCTAATACTTTTAATAGCGTATGCTTGTTTTCTTTATTTGACATAC
>CALBKL010000188.1 GCA_937895985.1 uncultured Solobacterium sp. | reverse complement strand
CCTTGGTTGGAGGTACCTTTCAACCTCCAAGATATATGCCATGTCTGGCACACACTAAAAGCAGACTTCACGTGTGTGTATGAAATCTGCTTGTTTTATTATTCAGGCTTTGCTAATACAAATAATGCATTGCGTTCGTAGTCTTCTTTACCTTCTTCTGCGAAGAAATCATACATAGACCAGTTATAGTAGAAACGTTCTGCACCATACACAAAGTAGCCATCTTGATTATGATCAGTTGTATCATAAGGATCTGCCATAATCATAACGTCATCTTGTGTTGTCTCTGTTCCCATATCATCATAACCAATGACTACTTGCCAGTGTCCACCCCACTCAATCCAGCAAACCATCACAGCATTTCCTGCTTGAATTTCTTCCTTAAAACGTGACAGAGGGAAAACCTCATGTGGATCCTCTCCAACATGATCATAATTGGATTCAACAGAGAATCCACCGACACCCTTAAATATTTCTACGGCTTGTTTTACCGATGTAGGGCCTGGAGTTAAACCATTAGAACGTAGCTTTGCAAGATCTTCTTCACCCAGATTTCCTCTTTTACCATAGAAATCCATTACCATTAAGGCTGATGCTACACCACAGCTCCACTCACTTGATTGTTGAATTGTTTTAAACTTCGGTAAAATTGAAAGTGAGCCATTACTTGTCATATTGTAATAATCTAAAGATGTAAAATAAGGACTTCCTTTGTGGTCTCCTGCACGTTCCACAGAATCTGAACCAGCTTCTGGATCTAGGTCTTCATTGTCCTCAATTTTCATTTCATCAGTGTAATTACCAGTTGTGTTTGCTGCAGTCTCTTTTACAGATGTAGCTTTGGTTGTGCATGCTGTCATAAGCAATGCTAGTAAAATCAAATAAAACTTTTTCATTTTTCCCCTTCCCGGTCCCCAACAAAAAAGGCAGTATCAACCAATACCACCTGTATGTATTCAATTCGTCACACACTTATCTATAGAAGATTACTACAGGCACAGAGTTGATTGCTCAATATGCGGGAAATCCCGATTAATCAGGCAGTCCTTCTGCCCTGCTGCATCCACGATGCAGTCCCTGCTTCTTCAACAGGTCTTCGGCATTTGACCCGGCCGTCCGTGTAGCCTCAGCTTATAATAAGCGGTCAAGCGTGACATATTTATCACAGTGATAGTTTACAAAAAGCAACATACAAAAACAAGTATATTTTTTGAAATTTTGTATCATGCATTAAAAAAGATCCACTTCAAACAGTAGTGAATCTTTTTCATAACTTTTATAAAGCTGCTTTTACTTGTTCGTAAACGCCTTCACCATCTAACTTATATTTAGCCATTAACTTATTGGCATCTCCAGATTCAGCATATGTATCTTGAATGCCAATACGATGAATCTTCTTAGGGCACTTATCTGCAGCAATTTCACAGATGAGTCCGCCTAAACCACCAATGACATTGTGCTCTTCAGCAGTGAATACTACATCATACTTCGATAGCAATTCAGCAATCTGTTCTTCATTGCATGGCTTGATAGCACATACATCTACAACGGCAACCTCCTTACCTTCTGTGCTTAATTTTTCAGCTGCCTTTAATGCAGATTGAACCATCAAGCCACAAGCAAAGATTACAGCATCCTTACCTTCACGAACAACATGAGGCTTACTGAAATCGAATACTGTATCTTCTGTGTATACATCTTCAACAGAAGAACGACCCAATCTTACATAACATGGTGTGTTTGTAGAAGCGACATGTCTAATAACTGCCTTTGTCTGTGCAGCATCACATGGTACATATACTTCCATACCTGGCACAACACGCATTAATGCGATATCTTCGATTGCTTGGTGAGAAACACCATCTTCACCTACAGTAATACCAGCATGTGTTCCACACACCTTAACATTTAGGTGAGGATATGCAACACTATTACGAATCTGTTCCCATGCTCTACCTGTGCAGAACATAGAGAATGAAGACGCGAATGGAATAAATCCACTTGTCGCAAAACCAGCTGCATGACCAATCATATCAGCTTCGGCAATACCTAAATTAAAGAATCTTTCAGGTGCTACCTTTTTCGCATTTGCTGTCTTAGTACTTCCTGATAAGTCTGCATCTAATACTACAATCTTATTATTTTCAACGATTAATTCAGCTAACGCTTCACCATACGCTTCTCTTGTTGCCTTACCCATGACTACTCTGCCTCCAATTCTGCCATTGCTGCTTCAAATTGCTCTTGGTTAGGAGCCTTTCCATGCCATCCAGCATTGTTTTCCATAAAGGAAACACCCTTACCCTTAACAGTACGAGCAATGATTGCTGTAGGCTTTCCCTTTACTGTCTTCGCTTCCGCAAAAGCAGCTTTTAATTCTTCCATATTATGTCCATCTACACAAATTACATGGAATCCAAATGCCGCAAACTTCTGGTCCAATGGTTCAGGACCAATAACATCAGCAGTATTACCATCAATCTGTAAACCATTTACGTCGATGATTGCGCACAGATTATCATTCTTATAATGAGCAGCAGCCATTGCAGCTTCCCAAATTTCGCCCTCTTCTGTTTCACCATCACCGATTAAGCAATAGATACGATGGTCATTACCAGCTAATTTATTAGCTAATGCCATTCCATCCGCTACCGCAAAACCTTGACCTAATGAACCAGTAGACATATCTACACCTGTTACATAGTTCATATTTGGATGTCCTTGTAACTTAGAATCAATTAAACGGAATGTCTTTAATTCTTCTTCTGCTAAAATACCCTTTTCAGCTAATACAGCATATAAGAGTGGTGATACATGTCCCTTCGATAATACAAAACGATCACGATCAATTCCACCTGCATTTTCCTTATTGATATCCATCACATCAAAATAAAGCACTGTAAGAATATCTGTAGCACCCAATGATCCTCCTGGGTGTCCAGATTGTGCAGTATACACTTGTCTTAAAATATTCTTACGAATATTCTTCGCGTGTAATTTCAAATCTTCAATTACCATTATACGGCCTCCTGTTTTATACTATTTTTATATTAACATGTTCACATTAGATACAAAAGTTCTTTTCCCTAACATTTAACAAAAGGAAAAGACAGTATTCATTAATATGGAATATCGTTCATAAAATATTCCATTTCTCATTATTTTTTCTATACTATTTCTATGAAGGTGCTTATATGAAAAACAGTTTATTACAAGAAATATCCATCCATGCATTCACAGAATTCAAATTAGGTAGCGCTGAATATCCAGATTCTAATAGCGGTTGTACTGTCATATTAAGTGAATCAGGATATCCTACCGGAATCGATATTCGTGGTGGTGCTCCTGCATCTAGAGAAAGTGGATTATTAAATCCACTCGCTGCTAACGATGGAGTACATGCGATTGTACTATCCGGAGGTAGTGCATTTGGTCTTGATACTGCTAGTGGTGTTATGAAGTTTCTAGCAGAGCGCAACATCGGTTTCCCTACTGCGGCAGGTGTTGTACCTATTGTCTGTGCTTCCTGCTTATTTGATTTAAATGGTAATCCAACACAAAAATATCCGGACGCTAATCTTGGTTATCAAGCATGCGAAAATGCATATCAAGGAATCTTTGAAGAAGGAAGACACGGAGCCGGTACTGGTGCTACTATCGGGAAGATATATGGTCCAAAACAAGCCTCCCCTTCTGCCCTAGCAACCTACGCAGTACAACTAGGAGATTTAAAAGTTGGAGCTATCGTCGCAGTCAATGCAGTCGGTAATATCTATAATCCTAATAGCGGTAATATACTCTCTGGTATTCGTAATCTAAAAGATGGTGGTTTTATCGATGCTGAGGAGGCGTTATATACTGCAATCTTAGGTCGTGATTTATTCCATCAAAATACAACTATCGGTGCAATCATTACCAATGCAAAGCTAGATAAGACAGCACTTACAAAAGTTGCAAGCATGGCACATGATGGATATGCACGCGTTATTAAACCAGTACACACTACATTTGATGGAGATTCCATCTATGCAATGAGTTCTAGCACCATACCAGCAGACATCAATGTCGTAGGTACAATCGCTGCTTATGTTATGGAACAAGCAATTTTAAAAACTGTTGATTTTATCAAATAATTAGGAGCGTATCAATCATGAATGAACGTTTACAAAAACAAATGGATTTCATCCTAGAAATCGATAAAGAAAAGAATATCTTCCGTCAGACTCATTTAACCAATCATGGACGAAATGAGAATGACGCAGAACATGCATGGCACATGGCTATCATGACCTATCTTTTAAAGGAACATGCAAATGAAAAGATTGATGTCGCTAAAACAATGATGATGTGCCTTATTCATGACATTGTTGAAATTGATGCAGGTGATACCTACGCATACGATACAGAAGGTCTAAAGACACAAAAGGCAAGAGAAGACCTTGCCAAAGAAAGAATATATTCAATTCTACCAGACGACCAAAAAACTGAGCTCATCGCACTATTTGACGAGTTTGAAGCTAATGAAACTCCAGAAGCACGTTTTGCACATGCAATGGATAACTTCCAACCACTCCTATTAAACAACTCAAATGACGGTGGTGACTGGAAGGAACATCAGGTCACTGCCGAAAAAGTATATGGTCGTCAATCAAAAACAAAACTAGGCTCAGAAGCCATCTATGAAGTGACTGATCAAATCCTTCAAAGTCATATCAAAAAAGGTAATCTAAAATAACTTGCAAGCATGTAGAAAGTCTCTCTAGGCCTGGCAAATCCTAACAGAGACTTTTTAAATTGTTGATTAATGTTTCTTTCTTGCCATGTAGATTCCAACACCAGCAAGAACTGCAAATGATAGTGCGGAAAAATCAATTGGTGTAACAGGATGTTTTGTACTCTCCTGAATCTCAGCCATCTCTAAACTGTGTTCAGCCGTTGACTCTGTAAAATGAACTGGGAATACTTCCTCTTCAATTTTTTCTTCATGCGTTTCTTCAACTACTGATTCCACTTCAAGCTCTGTAGTTTCTACTGTTTCGGTAGTCGTCTCATTCTTTTTCCTATAGAATTTTTCATAGATTTCTTCTGACATTGTACCGGTTCTACCGTCAATCCCTTGTAAAGCAAGTATCTTCAAAGCAATATCACATAGAACTTGATCACATTTATCCACTTCTTTTTTATGCTCTTCACAAGAAGCTAAAGCTGCTGCATAATTCGATTGTTCATTGGCATAACATTCTTCTGCAGCCGCAAGTTCAGCCTCTGTACGTTTAGGATTATATTTCTCAATCATTTCCTTTGTATTTTGCACAAGATTTTGTTTTTCCAATATAATGCTCTGATCTAAATTATCTGCAATAGCTTTCGCTAAATCTTCTTCGCTTTCCTTAAGTATTGTAGTTTTAAGTGGAACCACAAATTCTTCATTATGCGCAAGTTCATCAGCTGCTTTCGCATCCTTTAATATCATCTCAGAAATATTTAACCATTGTGCAGCTTGTTCTAATTCTTCTTTAGCAACACGATATGCTTCATAGACAGGTGCATATGATTCTGTATATTCATGTTCTTGTCTGACTAGCTCATCAATTTCTGCTTGGACTTCGCTGGATAATATTGGTCCTTGGAATTTATTGCCTTCCGATTCTTCTCCATGTACTTTGATTGTATTGATAGCTACTGTAGAAAATACCACGGTTGTCATTAAAAATCTTATTAGTTTATTCATACATTTCCCTCCCCCTATTTTCGAAAAGATAAATAAACATCGCCACTAGTTTAATGCTTGAAATTCTATACGTAAAAACAACCAAAATAGTATTTTGTAAATGAGAAAAAATTGCCAGAATTTTTAACTCTAAAGCTATTTTAGAAACTTATACGTACAATGATTTGTGTGTAACTTGAAGGGTCTTACAAATATG
>CALBKL010000187.1 GCA_937895985.1 uncultured Solobacterium sp. | reverse complement strand
AATCACGACTACAGCTTTTGTGGATTGGAAAATAAAAGATAAAGTTTGGTTTGAGGGAGCGGATGTTCAACTACCTAGAAGTTGGCGTAAAGGTAGACTGGTAACAACTACTTTTCAAGTACGTGCGCAGGAACAAATCTTAACCGTCACAATTTTTAATCGTCCATGGGCAAAGAGTTTAAACTTAAATCAGATATTAACAATACAAGGTGTATATCAAGGTAACAGTAAAGTTACTGCTATTAGCTATGATACAAAGCCTTTAGCAGAACATGCGGCAATTACACCTATCTATAGTATTAAAGAAGGCATACGTCAAAAGACATTACAATCGATTATTTATTCTGTTTTAAATCATTTACAGGATGAAATTATAGATGACATTCCTGATGAATTTCGACAAGCATATCGATTATTACCACTAAAGGTGGCATATCGTTGTATTCATATTCCAACAAGTATGAATGAAGTTCAAGCTGCTGTACGTACGCTAAAGTATGCAGAGTTTTTACGATTCTTTACTGCAATTCAACTGATGCGTAATACAGAGGGGATACGTATTGAAAAGAAACCAAAAATCTTTTCTTCTAAGAAAATACAACAAGCTATTCAAAGTCTTAGCTTTGAGATGACTGCCGATCAAAGAGATACACTAGAAAAGATTCTAAACGATATGGGTAGTACACATACGATGTATCGTTTGGTACAAGGTGATGTTGGTTGTGGCAAGACAGTTGTGGCAACACTTGCCTTATATGCGGCTTATTTGAGCGGATATCAAGGTGCAATGCTAGCACCAACAGAAATACTTGCACGTCAACATTATCGATCAGTTAATGAAGTGCTTGCGCCTTTTGGCGTAAGTACAGAGGTTTTATATTCAGCATTATCCACTGCGAAAAAGAAAGAAATTTTAGAAGATGTATCTACTGGAAAAATTGATATCTTAATCGGTACGCATAGTATGATTCAGGATACTGTTGTATTTCATAAATTAGGTTTAACAATCGCGGATGAACAACAACGCTTTGGAGTAGCGCAACGTAAAGCATTAAAACAAAAGGGCGAACAAGTAGATTTCCTTTTAATGAGTGCGACGCCGATTCCTAGAACTCTTGCGGCATCTTTATTTGGTGACATGGACGTTAGTACGATTGAAACGATGCCGGCCGGAAGAATTGCGCCTATTACAACTCTTGTCAAAGAGAATAGTTTCCGTTCTGTTTTAGATGACGTAAAACATCTTCTTGAAAGTGGAAGGCAGTTATATGTGATTTGCGCAGCTGTCGATGAAAATGAAGAGTATCACGCACGAAATGTGTATGATACAACAGAATCGATACAGAAGTTATTTCCAAAATATAAAGTTGCTTGTTTGCATGGCCGTATGACAACTGACGAAAAACAAGAAATCATGCAAGCATTCCATGATAACGATATTCAGATACTAGTATCTACAACTGTCGTTGAAGTTGGTGTCAATGTTGTAAATGCGACTGGCATGATTATCTATGATTCAGACCGCTTTGGTTTATCCCAATTACATCAGTTGCGTGGTCGTATTCAACGCGGTAGCCAACAAGGATATTGTTGGTTATTAACAGGTAGTCAAGAAGAGCGCGTATTACAGAGATTAGAAGTACTTGTAAAATCCAACAATGGGTTTGAAATATCCTATGAAGATTTACGTTTGCGTGGGCCAGGTGATATACTTGGTACAAGGCAAAGTGGTGTTCCCGACTTTATTTTAGGGAATATTGTTGAAGATACTGCAATGATTAACCAAGCCCGCAAAGATGCGTTAAAAGTGATGGAA
>CALBKL010000186.1 GCA_937895985.1 uncultured Solobacterium sp. | reverse complement strand
GTTAATGATATGAATATCATTGCGGTAACAGCTGGAGCAAGCACTAACGTTGAACAATACTCCAACCTCAGCGATGCACAGACTGCCTTGACTAGCTTAGCTTCTTGGCATAAGAAAACAATTCTGAAAAAGAATGATGTTGTTAGTACGATTGAATATAAATCATTCATGCATACAGCGAATATCGACGTGAAGATGGATAAAGATATTACGCTTGATTTACCAGCGGATGTAGAATGTACATATGAAGTTGATCTTCCAAAAAAGTTCTCAGCAGAACTTTATGACCAAAATATTCAAGCAACAATTTCATTTACTGCTGATAATAAAACCATCTATACAAAAACAATTAGTATTACACTCCCACAAGAAAAGAATATATTCGGTAGAATCATTCTACATCTACAGAACTTTATAAAAGGTTGATTGCATGCCAATCAACCTTTTACATTACCACTTCCATCTTTTACTTGAATGATACGATCGCAATATGTCAATGTTGATAACCGATGTGAAATCGTCAGAATCATCTTATCTTTAAACTCCTTCTCTAACGTGTGGAGAAGTTCTTTTTCATGCAATACATCTAGTGCACTTGTAGGTTCATCCAAGATAATCACATCTGGTTGTTTTAACATAATACGTGCTAAACCAATTCTTTGTCTCTCACCACCTGATACACGTGAACTCATCTGTCCCATATGCGTATCATATCCGTCTGCTAAACTCATAATAAAATCATCAATACCAGCTCTTTTTGCGGCTAGACGAATCTCATCCATCATAGCTTCAGGCTTAGCAATTGCGATATTCTGTGCAATTGTATCATTGAAAAGATATGTATCTTGTTCTAGCACTGCAATATGGTGATGCAGTTCCTCAAATGAAAATTGATCGAGGGAAATGCCGTTGATCTGTATCTTCCCCGTTTGTATTGGATAGTATCTTAACAACAATCTCAAAATTGTAGATTTACCAGAACCACTTTCACCAACGATACCGATATGTTCCTGATTTTGTATTGATAGATTGAAATACTTTAAAATCTCACGATTTGTTTTTGGATATGTAAATGAAACATCTTCAAAATCAATGCATTCAACGTGGTCAATCTGAATAGATTCCTTGGGATCTGTAGTAAGTGGATTGGCATCTTCTATCAAGAAGATTCTTTCAGCCGCCGCAAATGCCTCAAGTAAGTGAATTACCACAAATGTCAGTGAGAACGTTGAAGAGAAAGAGGCAGTTGCGATAAATGAAATGACAATCGTACCAACCGGATCACCTATTCCATTAGAAAGTAAATACGCAGCCACAACCAATATCATCACTCTACCAAGATAGACAAAGAAGTTTGGTGCAGAAGATAATGCTTGTTTATGCATCGTCATTGCATGCATGTCCTTATTAACTTGATCATTATACTTCATGACCTGTGTAATCTTTTCATCACTTGCATGATAGATTTGTATATCCTTGATTGCGTATATATTTTCAAGAATGACTGCCTTTAACTTTCCTAGATCTTTGCGATATTCTTTTCCAATCCCTCTTCCAAGATACAGTCCAACAAGAGGAATGATAATACTGATAATTAAGTATACAGGAATCAATACATACGCATAGAAAGGGTTAAATTGTAATGCGATTACAACAGTCGTTACTGGTAGTAATATTACTGTAAACATTGGACCAATCGTATGCGCAAAAAAGTATTCCAACGTCTCAATATCACCTACCGCAATATTTATCACATCACCTATTTTTTGATCAATCAAATATGCAGGTGCTAATCGATTGATAGACGTAAATAAATCAACACGCATCTTGGCAAGAATACCATACGCACCTAGATGCGAAAACACACCTTCTAGATACCGACATAATGCGATTAAAAGACCACACAATAACATCATGCATGCATAAAACCACGCACTACTAGTTGTTACAATACCTGCAACTTTCATAATCCAAAGTGCGCCAAATCCCATCACGCCCATATGCGAAAGATTACCGACGATACTAGCTAAGGTCGATATCGTTAGATATTTCGCAATTGGCCTAGCTTTCTTGATTAATCTTGATGCTAGAACTGGAATTGAATATGCATATTTTTTCATCCTTGTACCTCCAGTTCATTCTGTTCTTCCACAAGTGTACGATACAGCCCATGATTCTTCATAAGTTGTTCATGATTACCTACCTCTTCTACAACACCGGATTGAAGTACGATAATTTGATCGGCGTTACGAATCGCAGACAAACGATGTGAAATAATAATAAGTGTACGTTTCTTGGATAACTTTTCGATACACTGCCAAATAATCTTTTCACTTTCAGGGTCGACTGCGGAAGTAGCTTCATCAAAGATGATATATTCCGCATCTGTTAATAGAGATCTAGCGATACCCATCATTTGTTTTTGCCCACCAGATAGATTAGACCCAGATTCACTCACCATCGTATCTAAGCCATCTTTCATTCTTCGAATATGCTTATCAAGGCTCACTTCCTCTAATACTTGCCAAAGCTTTTCATCGGTTGCGGATGGATTGGCTAGTAAAAGATTATTTCGAATCGTATCACTAAATAAGTTCACTGTCTGTGGAACCATTACAATATGTTTACCAATCTCTTCACGATTCATGCATGCATAATCTATTCCATTTAGATATACAGCACCACTTGCAGGATAGATAAACTTCATTAACATTGACGCAATCGTACTCTTTCCACAACCTGATAATCCAACGAGTGCAGTTGTCTTTGATTTTTCGATTTTAATATTTACATGATGTAATACTTCTTTTCTACCTTCGTAAGAGAAAGATACATCTTTTAGTACAATACCATCTTGGTATGGTATCGGCTGTTTTTCTTGCTTGATTTCTGTTGTCTTTACCGCAAGAATTTCTTCAGCACGACTTGCGGCAGAAACAGCTGTAAGTGCATCATGCGTTGCGGACATTAGTTGACGAATTGATCCAAAGTAGCTATATCCTAACAACAAAATCATTAACACAGTGCTAAGTTCCATTGTTTGATTTGATAAGTTGCTAACTGCGATTAGTACACATACAAATAATGTGATATAGATGATTCCTTCCGTCACTAAAAATGATGTGAAGTTTACCTTCATAAATTCATTGATTTGGTGATTGAGATACTCTGCTTTTTCCCCTAAGACTTCCGCATGTTTATCAGATTGGTCAAACAACTTCAATGTGGAAAGACCTCGAATACTATCCAAGTAATAGCCCGTCATATCTTCTAGCGAAACCCAATATGACTTTCTTAACTTTTCAATACGGTATCGAAATACATTATGTAATGGTAGTAAAACAAAGGATACGATTAACAGTATGCATGCAATCAAGAAAGAACTAGGATAAATTTTAGTAAACAAGTAAATTGGCGCAATCACGCTGAATAACAAACTTGGTAAATAAACACTGTAATATACTTGCATTTGTTCTACGCCATCAACTGCTGAAGTAATTGCGGAATTAGGACCTATCTTTTCAATGTACCCTGCATCTAATGACATTGTTTTTGTAAATAACTTCTGACGTATTGATGAACGCGCTGCTGCTTGAGCGCGATACTCTAATTCTCCCTGTATGAATTGAAATACAAATATCAATACAGATACGATAAGAATCTGAATTACCACATTTTTTATTTCATCATGCGTAAATGTTGGATTCATCATATTTCCCAAGAAATAGGAAATATGTGTCGCAAAGCTAGTTATCATCACAAGTGAACAAACACGTATTACAACAAGTGAAAGGATCCAACCCCAAAGACCTTTCGTCATCTTTAACAATGTTTTATCTAGTAATAACATTCAGCCTCCTTATCTACTTAAAAAAGGAATCTTTCATAGATCCCTCATAGAAAAACTATTTAGCAGCCTCAAATACTTTACGCACTTGTTCCTTGCATTCGTCATATTTCTCAAATAAATGCGCCTCATAGATTTTCTGATCGCCAATCCACATACATGGAACTGCGTGATAATCATACTTTTCAATGATTTCAGGATGTTCATTTTCCTCAATCATGTCAATTTCAATATTTTTATATTCTGGATTCTCTGCTCTTAATTCTTCAATTGCTTTGTTTGCGTTCTTGCAATAAGGGCAAGAATTTAGATGGAAATAAGTAATTTTCTTCATAGTATTCACCTCTACGCTTCTATTTTACTATTTTTTACTCATTTTTATACTGAAATGCTTTTAGTTTGTATTGCGTTCAATGCGAGTGCGACTCGTCTTAGAGAAGATAATCATCTGCGCTTTATATAAACCAGAATAACCAGAAACGATATAACTAATTGCGACCGCAATCAATAAAAATGAGCTTGCTTGAAAGTTAAATAATTCAAACCCAATTAACAATGAAGTGATTGGACAGTTTGTAACTCCACAGAATACCGCAACCATACCAACCTCAGCCCATAGACCCGCAGGCAGTCCAAATATTGTACCAAATGCGCTACCAAGAGTTGCCCCAATAATCAAAGAAGGAATGATTTCACCACCTTTGTATCCTGCAGATAATGTTATTGCAGTAAAGAGAATCTTTAGTAAGAATGCATAGATTGGAACATCTCCACTTAGCGAACGTTCAATCATTTGTGGACCAACACCATTGTAATCTTGATTACCAACCAACAGTGTCAATACGATAATGATACAAGCACCTACTATCTGTCTCTTATACACATCTCCGAGCCC
>CALBKL010000185.1 GCA_937895985.1 uncultured Solobacterium sp. | reverse complement strand
CTCTGTCCTTTATATACACTAAAACAACCTACAATCGCACTTGGAATCGCAAGTAAAACGGTACCTATCGCAACAACTAAGAAATCATAAGAGAATAGTATCTGTATTAGATTTTCCATCATGATACGTCTTTCTAATGTTTTCTTCTATTAGTACATCTTCTGTTTTACCACTTGCCACAACATACTTGTTTATAAATACAACATGATCAAAATATTTTTTCAATGTATGTAAGTCATGGTGTACACAAACAATCGTCTTACCTGCCTTTTGCAATTCCTTTATTTTATCCATGATGATTTGTTCACTAGTTTGATCTACACCTGCTAGTGGTTCATCCATAATAATCAAATCCGCATCATGACATAATGCTCTTGCGATAAAAACACGTTGTTTTTGTCCTCCAGATAGTTGTGATATCTGTCGGTTTTCAAACTCTTCCATTCCCATCTCGCAAAGTGCTTGATGTGCTAAATCTTTATCCTTTTTACGTGGCCACTTTAGCCATCCTAGGCTTGCATATCGGCCCATTAGGACAACATCCTTTACACGGATAGGGAAATTCCAATTGACTGCAGAAACCTGCGGAATGTACGCTATTTCCTTTCGTACATCCGCAAGATCTTTGTCATGAATTTTTATTACTCCGGATATGGATTTTACAAATCCCAAAATACACTTTAGCAACGTTGATTTACCAGCGCCATTGGGACCAACAATTGCGGTAATTGCATTTCTTTCGATATCAACATCAACATCCCAGAGTACTGGACTTTCTCCATACGATACCGTCAAATCTTCGACGTGAATATAACTCATAAATACCTCCTTTATTTGAGGTTTGATACGATTAAATCAACATTATGTCGATACATATCAATATATGTATCACCTGCTTGTCCCTTAGGTGCTAGAGAGTCACTGAATAGTTCCTTTCCTTCACCAGCAACAACTGTCACATCAAACCCCTTCGCTTTACATGATTCCTTCAACTTTTCCATACGTGCAGGGTCTGTTGTTGTTTCCGCAAAGATAGCCTTTATCTGATGCTCAACAATATACGCTGCTGTTTCAGCCATATCACTATTTGATAATTCCGCATCTGTACTAACACCTTGTGGTGCTTTTACCGTAATATCATAGCGACGTGAGAAATAGTTAAACGCATCATGCGGTGTAATTAAGATTCTTCTATCTGCCGGAATCATATTGAGTTGTTCACGGTTATATGTATCTAGTTCATCTAGCTTCTTCAGATATGCTTGCAAGTTTTCTTCAATTTCATCTTTTAAATCAGGTAGTTTCTCTTGTAGAGCTTTTGCGGCTTCTTTTGTTGCTTGTTTATATAAATCAATATCAAACCAGAAGTGTGGATCAATCACTGTTTCACCATCTTCTTCCATACGACCAATCTTTGATTCATCAAAGTTTTGGGATACAGATACTGCATTGATCGCTTCTAATAATTCGATCATCTTACCTTCAAAATGTAGACCATGATATAACACTAAATCCGCATTCTGTAATTTGGTATTATCTTCTGGCTTCGCCTCATAAGTATGTGGATCTTCTCCAGCCGGGATAATGAGTTGTGTATCTACCTTATCACCTGCTAAAACATTTACCATATCCTCTAAAAATGAGGTTGTTACAACCACATTTAACTTCTTTGATTTTTCAGTTGGACCAGAAGTCATATTTCCAGCATTTCCTGCGCACGCAGTCATCATAGTGACAGCTATAATCATTAATAGTTTTCTAAACATAATTCCTCCATAAGTTAGTTTATACTAACTACAGTAAAGAATACTGCGTTTTATGGTTAGTGTCAACTAACTTGTTTATAAACTTTTAGGAATTAAGAAAAGATGGATGTTCATTCACCCATCTTTCATTGCTTATTTACCAAATCTTTCCTTAAGACGTGCTAACGCATCGTCCATGGATACTTCTTTCTTTATTGGCTTATTTTGTTTTGGTCTTTGATTGTTATGCTTTCCACCAGATGCTTTACGATGGCGATATGCCGCATCACGTTGTTCTAATTGATCAAGCGGCAGTAAGGATAACTGTACACGATTTCTAGCTTCATCGATTTGATATACCCAAACCTTCACAATATCATTGACTGCCACACACTCAGATGGATGAGAAATTCTCTTCATCGACATATGAGATAAGTGAACTAAGCCATCTTCATGTAGACCGATATCCACGAAAGCACCAAAGTCTACAACATTTCTAACAGTACCAGATAATTGGTCACCTACATGTAAGTCAGAGATGTTCAGTACATCACTCTTGAGTAGTGCACCATCAAACTGGTCACGATAGTCACGTAGTGGTTGACGAATTGCTTCCTCGATATCCTTGAGTGTGTATTCATCAATATCTAGCTCTGCTGTCTTTTCCTTAGGGAAAGAGATATCTGCTTCACCAAGCTTTGTAATGCCACATGCCTGCATGAGTTTACGAGCAGCTTCATAACTTTCTGGGTGGATAGAAGTCTGATCCAATGGTTCATCACCATCTGTGATACGCAAGAAACCTGCACACTGTGTAAATGCCTTTGGACCTAACTTCTTAACCTTCAGCAATTGCTTACGATTCGTAAAGCGTCCATTTTCGTTACGGTAGTTTACGATTTCTTGTGCTGTACCACTATTTAAACCAGAGATATGTGTCAGTAACTCTAAGGAAGCTGTATTTAAATCTGCACCGGTACGGTTTACAGACTTCATAACAACTTCATCTAGTCTTTCTGTTAATGCCTTCTGTGGAAGGTCATGTTGATATTGACCTACACCGATTGATTGAGGATCAATCTTAATTAACTCTGCAAGTGGATCAAGTAAACGTCTTCCAATTGATACTGCAGAACGTTCTTCAACTTCAATGTCTGGGAATTCCTTACGTGCAGCCTCTTGTGCTGACCATACAGAAGCACCTGCCTCTGATACGATTGCGTAGGAAACATCCAACTTCTGTTCATGGATCAGTTCAGCGACTAACTTCTCACTTTCACGAGATGCAGTACCATTACCGATTGCGATAATCTGTACATGATACTTTTGGATGAGTGCTAGTAACTTCTTCTTAGAAGTTTCAATATCTTCGCCCTTCTTTGAGAATGGGAAAATCTTACTAACAGTTAACATCTTACCAGTTTCATCAATAACTGCTAACTTACAACCATTGAAGAAACCAGGGTCAAAGCCTAAGACGATTCTACCCTTTAATGGCGCCTGTAAGAGTAACTTCTCTAAGTTCATTGAGAAGATTTCAATAGACTTATTCTGCGCTCTTTCACTTAATTCGGAGCGAATTTCACGTTCGATAGATGGGAATAATAAACGATCACAACCATCTACTACCGCTTCATATAAAACATCTTCAACAATTGTTGTTTGGCCCTTGAGTAGTGTCTTTAATGCATTCTTCTTTAATTGTTCATCATCGAAGACAAAGGAAACTGTAATAACCTTTTCCTTTTCTGCACGGTCAATTGCCATGATACGGTGGTCAGCAAGCTGGGAAATCTTTTCACTACGGTCGTAGTACATCTCATAGACTTTATTTTCATCCACCGCATCCTTCTTTAACTTTGTCTGAAGAACACCTGCCTGCATGATTGTATCCTTAAATGCCCAACGCTGCTTTGCATTATCACTAACAACTTCAGCGATAATATCCTTTGCACCTTGAATCGCTTCCGCAACTGTTGGAACTGCCTCTGATAAGTACTTTTCTGCCTCTGCTTCTAAGGAACCTTCTGTAGGTAGAGCAAGCATCCAATCCGCAAGTGGTTGTAAACCATTCTTAATAGCAGTTGTCGCACGAGTCTTCTTCTTTTGTGCATATGGACGGTAGATATCTTCTACCTGAGATAACTTTGTACATTCGATAACAGACTGTTTGATTTCCTCTGTTAACTTACCCTGTTCTTCGATTAATTTTAGAACATTCTCTTTTCTCTCAGCCAATTTTTGTTGATATTCGTATTGTTTCTGGATATAGAAAATCTGTTCTTCATCTAAACCCTTTGTAGCTTCCTTACGGTAGCGGGCAATAAATGGAACTGTATTTCCTTCCGCTAATAAAGATAGTGTATTTTCGACCTGACTGAGTTGAACCTTCAACTCTGCCGCAATCGCCTGAATGATATTTTCGTTCATGATGTGACTCCCTTCATCCCTACTATCTTATCACTGATTCACTTTATTTTAAAACTCTAGCAAAGAAACCAATTCAGGCTTTCTTTTATTTTAGATAAAAGTAAATAAATGTCTGAATAATATATTGACTTGTGGTCAAATTTTGAGTACGATTATGTCATGGATAAGACTATTATCCGTCACCCATAAGGAGGGGATATTAAAATGGAAATCATTATTATTCCAGCTATTTTCTTTATTTTAGCTATCGCACTTGCAGTATCATGTGCAAACATCGTTCCACAAGAAAACGCATATGTTATCGAACGTTTCGGTAGATATCGTACAACTTGGGATGCAGGTATTCACTTCAAATTCCCATTTGTAGATCATGTTCGTCGTAGAGTTCTTCTAAAGGAACAGGTAGCTGACTTCGCACCACAGCCTGTTATCACAAAGGATAATGTAACAATGCAGATTGACTCCGTTGTGTACTTCAAAGTTATGAACCCACATGATTATGCTTACGGTGTAGAAAATCCAATCATGGCGATGGAAAATCTAACTGCTACTACATTACGTAATATCATTGGTGACATGGAGTTAGACCAAACATTAACATCCCGTGAAGCAATCAACTCTCAGATGTTACAAACAATTGACCTAGCAACAGACCCATGGGGAATCAAAGTTACTCGTGTTGAGTTAAAGAACATCCAACCACCAACAGCGATTCGTGAATCCATGGAGAAGCAGATGAAGGCTGAACGTGAAAAGCGTGCTGCTATCTTAACTGCTGAAGGTCAAAAACAAGCAATGATTCTTGAGGCAGAAGGTAAGAAAGAATCTGCTGTGTTAAATGCCGAAGCTGAAAAACAAGCTACAATCTTAGCTGCCGAAGCTGCTCGTGAAAAGGAAATTAAAGAAGCCGAAGGTCGTGCTGAAGCAATCCGTGCTATCCAAGAAGCTACTGCCGATGGTATCCGTGCCATCAAAGAAGCAGGCGCTGATGAGACAGTCATTCGCTTAAAGAGCTTAGAAGCTTTCGCTGCTGCTGCAGATGGTAAAGCAACTAAGATTATCATCCCTTCAGAGATTCAAAGTCTTGCTGGTCTTGCAAAAGGAATTACAGAAAGTATTAAAGAGTAACTATTATGTCAGATAGTTTCTTCCCTTTAATTCTTCTGATGGTTGTCACATCTGCTCTCTTAATTGGGTTTTCCAATAAGTTACAACAGGCAAATAACCAACAGAGAAAAACTTTCAACAATGACTATATTCCACCAAAGTCACCACTAGATATACCAGTACGTACCGTACCACGCCATGTTCCAAGTATCATGGAGCCAAATCACACGGATGATATCAATGGTAAAAACGTTATTCATCGTGAGGCACCGGAAAAAGGATATGTTGTTTTGAATGGTGTAAAGCGTAGAATTCACGAGTGTAGAGATTTATAAAAACATGAAAGCTAGTATGCATGCATACTAGCTTCTTTTTTTATTATAAAGATGGAATATATTTTAACAGCGCTTTTGCGATACCATCATGATTGTTATCATCAGTAATGTAATCTGCAACTGCTTTCACTTCTTCTTGTGCATTTGCCATCGCAACACCTACGCCAGCAAACTGTAACATTGTAATATCATTACCCGCATCACCAAATGCTATACAGTCTTTTGCTTCAATGCCAAGTTTCTCTAGTGCACTCTTTAACGCTGCGCCTTTATCAATTCCTTGCGAAGTCATCTCATAGAAGAAGTTTGCACTAAACATCATAGACAGTTTGCCTTCAAACGGAGCTGAGATTGCCTTACAATTCTCACGTAAATACTTAGGTTGTCCAACCACTAAAATTTTATTGAGCGGGAAATCTACATAACTTGCAAGATCACTTACCTCTTTCAACAAATAGTTATTCATACGTACTTCATATTGAATCCCATTGAATGTACGACCCTTATCCGTAATCATGCAATCATATACATCTTCAACAACCATATAATCATCTTCTACAACAATAGGACTTACATCAAATTGTTTTAGATGTTGTAGTGCTTCAGTCACAAGTTCCTGTTGCATGGTTGTATTTACTAGCACTTCCCCTGTTTGGCAATCGATTACCTTTGCACCATTGAAACAAAGGAATAAACCATGATGCTTATCCATTTCCAACATCTTGCCATACTTTTCAATCCCCTTTGCAGGACGACCACTCGCTATCACCAAACGGATACCCTGTTCTTGCGCCTTCATTAAAATTCTTTTTGTTTCAGGCGTGATTTCCTTTTGATCATTTGTTAGTGTACCATCAATATCTAATAAAATAGCCTTCATCATTACCTCACTTAGCGTATTTCAGGAAATCCTTTTGTCACAAAATAAATCCAAACGAGCATCATAATAGGAACACCGATCTGGAATATTAAATGCTTTGTCTTATGGCGAAAGATACGCATTCCTAAATATGCACCATAGGCACCACCAATTGCGGCTGCTCCTAGTAGTGTCTTTTCAGGAATTCTCCACATGTTATTCATTGCACGATATTTATCTAAGCCATATAGTCCAAATGTAATGACATTAATTACAACTAAATATACTAAAACTGCTACTGACATCTTTTATTCCCTCACTTTTCGCATGGATATCATATAGTATCCTTTTATAAAATTGAAGTAAATTTTTTATTAACTTAGCTACATAGTGCTATGATGAACACAAGAATAGATTGGAGATTACAAATATGC
>CALBKL010000184.1 GCA_937895985.1 uncultured Solobacterium sp. | reverse complement strand
CCTCCTGCACTTGCACTATTGGTAAGTATTAGTCCACATCCAACACCACCTAATAGTCCAGCAATCACAATGCATGCAAGTTTATCATCGAGGATAGGCGCAGTAGGTGCAATAATATATGTAAAGATAATTGTCTGTAAGGCAACAGATAACACTGTTCCTACAACCATGCGTTTCTTCATTGTCTTCAAAGCAAGAAGAAAGAGCGGAATATTAAACGCAAGGTTGATAATACCTGCTGTATCTACATTTTGAATATTGGAAAAGAATAATGTACGTAACATCTGGGCTGTACCAGGTACTCCACCAGAGTAAAGCTTTAAAGGTACTAAGAAGAAGTTGACTGATAATGCGTATAAGGATGATCCTATCAGAATAAGTAGGATATTTAAGGCTGTAACTTTCTTGGGTTTTACATAGATTTCTTGTGACATATGATGTTCCTCTTTTTCACTAACATAATCATAAAGAAAAAGATGGTATTTTCAAACCGCTTTGATGAAATATCTTCTGTTATATTCATGCTAGAGATATTTAGGATATAGTATTCTGATTTAGTACAGATAACGCAAATGAATAATTTTGACAAAATACTGAATGTGTATTAATGTGATAAAAAATAAGCAAGTATTTTAAAGACAATTCAATTGACAGAGAAATATAGAATTAGTATCACCGAATAATTATGTGAAGGGGATATGTATGCTAAAAAAATTTAAGATAAAGAAACATACTAAATATGAAATTATTTCTTATATATGTTTAATGGTTTCATATGCTATTGCTACGTTTCTTAATAAATATGAAAGATTTCGTGTATTTGTTTTGTTAGGATCTCTTGGATTAATGGCTGTAGCTATTGTTACATACATTCTTTCAATCAAGAATAATCCTAACAAAATCAAGTTATTTCACACGAGAAAAATGATGTTAATATTTCTTTTGAGCTTTTGTGCAACAATCATTCTGTTAATGATTTTAATGTATGAGTATAAGTGAGTTTATGACATAGAATGATGCTTTATCATGAACACTAAATAGGTAGTTCAGAATTAAAATAAAAGGAAGCCTTACATTATAGTAATTTGGCTTCCATTTTATTTTAGTAATTTTCCTTCTTAACTTCGAAGAAGCTTTCCTTGTAGCTGCAGAGTGGGCAAATCTTAGGAGCCTTCTTGGACTCAATTGTATAACCACAGATTTCGCACTGCCATACTACTGGCTCGTCCTTTTCGAATACTTGTGAGTTTAAGACATTAGCCTTTAACTTCTCGTATCTTTCTTCGTGTTCCTTTTCAACCTTAGCTACCATGTCCATCTGAGCTGCGATACGTGTGAATCCTTCTTCACGAGCTTCTGCAGCCATTCTCTTGTACATGTCTGTCCACTCGTAGTTTTCACCATCAACACCCATCTGTAAGCATTCATGAGTTGTTGGGATAGCGCCACCGCATAATGCGATGAACCACTGCTTAGCGTGTTCCTGTTCGTTACGTGCTGTTTCTAAGAAGATGTTTGCGATTTGTTCGTAACCTTCTTCACGAGCCTTCTCAGCGAAGAAAGTGTACTTGTTGCGAGCCATTGACTCGCCAGCGAATGCATCATTTAAATTCTTTTCAGTTTTTGAACCCTTTAATTCCATTGCTTGTGTCCTCCTCATTTAGACAATCTTTGCAAATTCCTTCAAAAATAGTGACATGACTGAATACTTTTCCACCGGTGAATTTTTCTACCTTTTCATCTGGGCAAGAGTCATAAGGCATTTCACCAAGGTCGATCATCTTACCGCACTTTGTGCAACGTAAGTGATCGTGTGGAGCAGGGTTACCATCATAGAAGTTGTAGCCTTCACCTGTATACTTACGAATCACACCTTCTTGGACGAGAAGATTGAGATTACGATATACAGTCGCTAAACCAATGCCGGTCTCCTTTTGATCTAAAGCAGACTTAACTTCTTCCGCAGTCATATGCGTTCCAACTCCTTGGATGATATTCAATATTTCCTGTTTTTGATAAGTCTGTCTTCTTTTCATAATCACCACTTATTGAGAACCATTATCATTATAGAATGATTTGTTTTGAATTCAACACCTTTGCTCAAAGAAGTTTGTGATTTTTTCGCATGTTAGAACTAACTAACCTGAAAATATTTCATTTTTAATGAAAGTTAGACACATTTGAACAATAAAAAACGGCATTTCTGCCGTTTTAAGAGATTGGATCAAGGATAGTGTATCCTTCTTCCTTACATTGTTCGATTGTTTCTGCGTTTGCGACAATGCAGGATGTTGGATTTTGTAATGCCTTTTCAAAGAGTTCTACGTATCTTGCAAGATCTTCTCTTGTCATAGATAGAATTTTCTTACGTGCAGCACATAAGTTTTCGTATGTAGTATTACGGAAGTAGCGAATATCTGCTAGACGTACTTTCGCAGCAGGTGCTAAGAGTGGCTCTGCTGCCGCAATTGTTCCAATGATATATCCTGCTAAGTCGGTATGTTCATCTTCAGCGAGTTGCTTGATACGTTTGTATATATCGCGGTAAACCTCAATGGAATGTAGAGGACTTGGGTCACGGTAGGAGTATGCGGCGATATTTCCATTTGGATTTGCACTAAAGCCTGTACCATATGCGTTACCTTTCACACGAACTTCAGTCCATAGATAATCGTAGGTTAATAGATGAGCGATTACCTGCAAGCGTGGGTCATATTCAAAATCGAAGGACTTGATGTTAGTGCCTGCGGCAGAGTAGGAGATACCTGCAGGGATTTGAAGTGCTTCTTTTGGTTCTTGTAAGAGTGGGTAGTGTACAACGTTACCCTGTGCTTCGATGCGATTGATACCAGCGATGAATTCTTCTACAACATCTAAATGATCACCAGTTACACTCGCAATCAGACGATCCTTAGAGAATAATACTTCCTGATACATCTCAAATTCATTGATGACTTCATCAATCATCTCATCGTAGTTATCTTCTAACTGCTTACTAAATAAAGCATTTTCGTATCCGCCGATGTATTCACGGAATACACCTTCGGCACTATGGTGTGCAGATACACGACGCATTGCGAAGGAATGTCCATTCATGATGATGGATTGTCTTGCGCCTTCATTACCTTGTTTGAGAATAGGTAAGATTTCTTCCTTTGTAAACTTTGTATTTTTGATTACTTCTAAAATGAGTGGGACAACCTTATCGATATTTCTTTCAAGTACCGAACAGGATACCGCAAGGACTGGAATACATGCATCAGAACGATTATCTGGTGAGTATACGTCTGTAACAATATTTAAGGAACCAAGGTCCTTGCGTACAGCACGTTGTAACTGGCGAACTGTCTTCTTTGTAGTTGGTAAGTTCATAAGTAAATCAGTAAATAAACCAACTGCTGGTAAATGCTTGATAGTAATTCCTGCAAGTGAGAAGTAGAAGAAGAGGTATACAATACCTGATTCTTGCGCAGGGTGAACCAGTGTCTTAACAGACTGCACTTTTTCAATTTGTAGTGGTAAATCTTCTGGTTTTTCATCAATCTCAGAAAGATGAAT